>JAGWHG010000019.1 GCA_028866975.1 Microcaldota archaeon
AATTGCATTCCAAAATGAGCATCTAAACGGCGAATCTGTGATCTTTCTTTATTATTGCAACTAGTTCTTCTAGCAAGTTTATCTCCTTAGTGCCCCTCTTTTTCCCATTTATTATCGAAATCGCTTCCTTGAGGGCAGACTTTCCGTTCATAATTTCGTAAACTTCGCTATAATTATAGGCCGCAGATGCGCCGCAATAATCCAGCGCCTCGCTTGTCACGTTTTCCTTTATTTTTTCATCGGGATACTTGCGTTCCTGCAGCCGGTAAATTATTTTCTTTAGGTGCTCGCGTACAACTATCGCCTTTGCGCCGCGAACCTTTATGTCGCAGAGGATGTGGCCGTCGAGTATTATTATCTGGCTTTTGTCCGATCGAATTATCTTTGCAATCCGGTCCTGCAGCTGCTTCATTTTTACTATCTTTGCGCCGAACTTGTCTTTTCCGGAATAGAGCTTGAATTTGTTGACGATGTCAGTGGCGTTGTAGGCGCTGGCATTGAGACTCGACTTGAGGGCTTTCACAAGGGTGGTCTTGCCGACGCCCGGTGTGCCTGTTATTACTATTATCCTTTTCATCACAATTAAATACGGACTTAGGCATATATAGGTGCTATTCATGGCGGAGGAAATAGGTCAGCGGATACAAAAGGACATAGGCAAGTTCGATGTAAGCTTGGACAAGATACGCGGCGCAAAGCTAGACGGCAAGGAGCGCGAGGTAGTGGAGCTTGCCAAGATGTATGCCAGTGACGCGCAGTCATGGCTGAGCAAGGGCGACACGTACACATCCTTCTCTAGCATCGCCTACGCACACGGCCTGATGGACTCGATACTAAAGCTTAAGGGAATAATTGAGTGAGCGAATGCAGGTCGAGGAGGGAAGGGCGAAAATAAAGTTCAGCGACGGCACATTCTACAACCCGAACATGAGAGGGCTCAGGGACATCTCCGTCCTCTTCCTAAAAGCAGTTGGAAAGAAGAGGTATTCGCTTCTCGATGCGACTTCGGCGACAGGAATTCGGGGGATAAGGTACGCACTCGAGGCGGGTGCGGGAAAGACCACCTATCTTGACATGAACAAGAAGGCGTACGCAGACACAAAATTGAACGTCAAGCGCAACAAGCTCAAGGGGACGATATTCAATTTGGACATACAGGAGTTTGCAAACAGCAGTGAGGAGAGCTTTGACGTTATAGATCTCGACCCATTTGGCAGCGTGGCCCCATACGTGTACGATTTGATGAAGGTTGCAAAGGACGGCACCATCCTTATGGCGACTGCGACTGATGCTGCGGTGCTGTGCGGCGCGCACTATTCGGCATGCCTCAAGATATATGCTTCGCAGCCTCTCAACAACGAGCTCTGCCAGGAAGTCGGGACAAGGATACTGATAAATTTCATCGCAAGGATTGCTGCGCAGCTAAACTTCGGGATCGAGGTGAAGCTTGCGATATCGAATCTGCACTACATGCGGGTATTTCTGGTGCTCCATCATGGCGCAGAAAATGCGGTGGAGAGCATCAAGCAGACGGGTTTTGGGGCGTTTTGCAGCAAGTGCAGGGCTTTTTACTCTTCGAAGGGTCTTGCACCAAAGTTAAATGGCAAATGCGCCAACTGCGGGGCCGAAACCATTCCTTTTGGGCCTATCTGGCTAGGCAATATTTACGACCACGCGCTCTTGCGCAAGATGAAGATTATGATGCCAAAGGGGATGGATAAGAATGCGATCAAGCTGCTGAGGACGGTTGACCTAGAGCTTGACACGCCCTTTTTCTACTCGATACCAAAGCTCACCCGCTATCTCGGAATAAGCTCTGTTCCAAGAAAAAGGGTACTAGACAAACTTGGTAAAAAATACGAGGTTAGTGGAACTCATTTCGACCCTGACGGAATAAAGACAGATGCGCCGATTAAAAAAATTTTGGGATCCGTTAAAGGAGCAGCTACTTGACCTTACATTCTAGGCATCGTTCAATGCCTTAATAACGCCGGCTATGAAGGCGACTGCTCCGGCAACACCTGGCACAATGAACTCTTCCAGGGGGATAACGGGGCTGGCAGACATAATTGTAGCGCCACCAGCAGACATCGATCCGCCAAGCATTGCGATGGTGGGCCAGTTGTCTTTGGTTTCCTTGCCAATCTCTGTAAATATATATTTGGTAGATTTGGCATTTTGTAAAAATGTCTCTTTAGAGACATCCTTTGTAATAGAATAGATGTCCCTAGCCAGAGATTTGAGGGAGTCAGCCTTTTGTAAAAATGCGGCTTTGGAGACAATCATTACAATCAGAGGAGTATCAATTCCCGCCTTTAAATATTTGATTAATTAAACGTTTTGAGGCTTTTAGCTGATTACGGTACAGTTCCGTAGCTTTATTACATCGGTAGCTTTTTTTAGATTGCCTATGGCTGCAATTCCCCCAGTGGACCTGACAAAGTCTATGCATGCCTCTACATTTGGCTTCATGCTGCCTTCCTCGAACTCCTTGAAGCGGACATGCTGGGCAAGTTCGCGCACGGATATTTTACCGATCATCTTTGGATGATCCCCTTTCATATTCAAGTATGCGCCGTCTACATTAGTGAGTATGAAGAGCCTGCTCGCCCTCAGCGACTTTGCAAGCAGCGCCGATGTGTAGTCCTTATCTATCACAGCGTCGGCAAAGTCGAAGTAGCTTCCCCGATATATTATCGGTATTCCGCCTCCCCCGCCTGCAATGACTGCGTTGTTCTTGGAAAGCAGCGCCTCTATCGAGCCCATGTTGAGTATCTTCTTTGGCCTAGGCGAGGGGACAACCCTCCTATAGCCGTGCAATAGCAGCTTCATCTTGAATTTTCTTGAGAGCTTTGCGGCCTGCGCCTTTGTGTAGAATTTACCTATCGGCTTGCTCGGCAGCTTGAACGCAATGTCCTTGGAATCCACCAGGACCCTTGTAAGCACAGTCTCGACATTTGCTCTCGAGCCCTTCTTTGAGAACCTCTTTAGGATCTCTTCTTGCAGATGCACCCCTATCTGTGCCTCTGTCTGCGCGGTGAGTATGCCGAGGTTCTCCTGCTTTTCTATGTCTGCAAGCATTCCGACCTGCGGCCCGTTGCCATGGGTTATCAGCAGCTTGCCCTTTTTGCTCAAAAGCTGCACTGCATCTAGCAGACTATTCAGATTTTTGGAAGATTCGAGAGCATTGCCCCCTATCGATAAAACATTTAGCACGTTTTCACCCAAAAAACTACGTCAATCCCCTAATATAATCCTGTTTTGGTAGATAACCTTTATATATGAGCCAAGCCATAATTACAAATCGGGAAGGAAAGGTCAGTACGGTCAAGGGAAGGTAAGCCAGGGTAAAGCGCAGTTCAGTTGACGCTTAATGTGGGGACCATGGAGGAATACGAACTGGGTGGGGAGATGGAGATGGGGCAGAACATCGGATTCGACATGAAGATAGCAGAGTCCGACGGTTGCGTCCACACGGTGTGCGAGGCTGAGGAGATGGACCTGAAAAGAATGATAGAGGGCAGCTGCATGCACTGCAACCGCGTCCTTTCGCGCGGAGAGGTGAGGGTGGTGCCGCCGATGATGGTCCAAGAGAAGGACAAGTACGTTTCTAGGGGGATTGTGCAGCGCAGGATAATGTGCACGCAGTGCTACGACAAGATGGTCTCAAGCACGCGCGAGCGCATAAGGTCTAGGTTCAACCTCACGCGAGATTCTCTGAAAAGAAGGCTGTTTAGGGCGATGGCTAGCGGAACTGCCGGTAGATAAGAGTAGGTCCAGATAGTTTGCGCAATACGGTGAGGCTAGTCAGTTTGCGTCCCTGTAGAGCTCCAAGAGCTGCTTGTAGAGCTCTATTGACTTATTGCCGCTTTCGCTAGGCAAGTAGCGTGCCCTGCCATTGCCCTTCCTGCTCTTGCCGTCTATCTTTGAGAGCAGGCCCTCTTCGAGCAGATGTGGCACATTTGTGCTGATCTGGGCGCTGTTGGCATACGTAGTGTACATTATCTCTGTAATCATCAGCTCCTTGCCCTGGCAGGCCATCAGCATCTTTATTCCACTTATGTGGGGAAGACGCTTGCTGCCCTTTTGCAGCTCTAGGAGCTGGTCAAGAGTTGAGACAAACTTCTTTCCGCCCTCTGTCGCAACACACTTGCCGCTCTTGGTAGTCTCGAGCAATTTGTACTCGGCCAATTTTGGCATGTGCGATTTGAGTTGCGAGTAGCTGAGCCTTGCATCGTACATTACCTTTGTCTTAGATGCGGGGCGCAGGCATGATTTTAGAATCGACCCGGCGATTTCGAGGTTATTCCGATATTGCATTAGGGGCTCTGACATTTGCTCACCCTCTCTTGGCCTCGATCAGTTCAGACTTAGGGTTGTAGAGCACCATCAGCTTGGAATAAAGCTGGAAGAACGCCGACCCCTTGGCAGTGACCTCGTAGAACTTCTTTGCCCCCTCGCCGCTCTTGTTGAGCAGACCGCTGTCCACCAGCTCGTCAAGCTTGCGCAGCTGCGCAAAGCTCAGATAATTGTTGTACATCGCCTGGGTGCGCGTCTTTTTGGCTGAGAGGTTGTCTAGTATTTGGCCGTCTATCTCGAGTTGCGCCCTGTATTTCCTTCCCGACTGCGGCTCTTCTGTATCTTGCGTTGCTGGCGCAGATATTTTTGTATTCAGAAGCGACTTTACCGCTGCGGAGTTTGCATTCGTTTCGGGGAAATAGAGCCTTGCAATCTCTTTGTAGATCTCTACGAAAAGCCTGCCCTTCTTTGTTGTCGAGAAGCTCTCCTTGTTTTTCTCCAAAAGGCCCAATTCCGTGAGCCTTGCGGTCCTCTCCTTGAGCTGGGTGTGGGAGAGATATGCAGAGTACATCACTCTTGTAGTGCTGGTCGACACGGAGAACTTTTCCAAAACTTCCGAATCGATCCCGATCCCGTCCCGATATATCCTAGTCTCTATTTTGTTTATTCTGTTTGCCATCAGAGCACCAATCCGCCAAAAGCAGTTCTGGTTAGTGCTCGTTTCGTCGGGGGTAATATAAAGGCTACTATCGTTTTGTACAATAAGGAAATCCGCCTTTGAAACCTAAAAAAGACGGCGGCTAGTTCTTGCCCTTCTTGGATTCGACCAGTATCATGTGGTTGTCTGCATCGTATCCGAGCGCCTGCTTGAATGCGTCCTGGTCGATTGTTATCGTGCTGTCCGAGTAGGGATCGTTTATGTAGAACGTGTCCTTGTCGTAGCCCTTCACGACCACCCAGTGCGGAGACGACTCAAGGTACGGGTTGATGACCTTGGCATCGATAAGCACGATTGGTATGCTCTTTGCAGAGAGTCCCTTCTTTATCGACTGTATTGTGACAGTGCCTATGTCCTCTGTGACGCTGAGGCTCTGAGCCTTGCCCTTTATCTCGTTGAAAGACGCCGAAAGAGTGTCAAGATTTACGTTCTCGTAGACTGCGAGCTTCTTTTCGTAGCCCTCGTCCTTTGCATTTGTGATTATCCCTGCTTTTGCCCCCCTCTTTGCAAGCGCATACGCAAGGCCGTACCTAGATCCGTGCCAGACGCTGCCATTGACAGCCTCCTGCCAGATGTCGAACTCGCTCTCTTTCTTCATCTTGAAGTTCGGATCTATGTACTTGAGGACCATCATCGCGCATGCAGCTGAGCTTGTGAACTCCTCTGTCTGCGGGTAGTGAGGTATGTCAAACATGACGCTGTCCTTTATCTTTGCCTTCTTTATCCTTGCCAGAGGCCCCTTGCTTACAGATGCGCCCCTCTTAGGAGCGGCCTTCCTGCTAGCAGACCTTGATGTTTTTGCACTCTTTTTTGATTTTGCCATTACGATCGCCTTTTCATAGGTGCAGGGAGGGAGATTTGTTCAAGAGTTTTTGAACTCCCGTAGGCCTAAGCCAGCAGATCTTGAGTCTGTCGCGTTTGACCAAGCTCCGCCATCCCTGCAGCACTACTATTGCTGCATACGATATTAAAGGTTTCCCAACCTCCCTGAATAACAATACCTGCAATGTTCTCATATTTATATTTAATTGCAGATTTATCATCAGTTCTTGCGAAGATTCCAATACTATCGATAGACCATCGCTCTCCTTATATATAAACTACTATCACTTATTCGTATGAAGGCGCTTTATGGAACTTGAAAAGATTGACGACGTAAGATTCGAGATAAAACGCGATGCAAGCTTGGGCATGAACACTGATGTCCGGGTCTATGCAACGCATCCGATGGTGGAAAAGATGAAGCTCGATTCGACTCTTCACCAGGCGAGCAACGCCGCGACTCTTCCGGGAATAGTTGGGAAGGTCATGGTGATGCCAGACGGCCACCAAGGTTACGGCTTTCCTGTTGGAGGGGTAGTGGCATTCGACGCGGACAGCGGGATAATATCGCCAGGAGCAATCGGATTTGACATCAACTGCGGGGTGCGGCTGATAAAAACAGACCTTACGGAAAAAGATGTTCGCAAAAATCTCGATAAGCTGATGGATCGGCTGTTTGCAAATGTGCCGAGCGGAGTCGGAAGCAAGCTAAAGATGGGGCTTACGCAAAGCGACCTCAAAAAAGTTGCAGAGGAAGGAGCAGGCTACATGATTTCGAAGGGCTTCGGCTTTGAGAATGACGTGGAGAGAATAGAGGAGAACGGGGCCATAGCCGGAGCCGACATAGACGACGTGAGCCAGATGGCACGAAAGCGCGGACTTGAGGCGCTGGGCACACTTGGCGCAGGGAACCACTTCCTTGAGGTGCAGAAAGTCGAGAAGATTTTCGATCAGAAGATAGCGAAGGCGTACGGACTTAGTGAGGGGCAGGTGGTGATAATGGTGCACACCGGCTCGCGTGGATTTGGCCATCAGGTGTGCAGCGATTACCTAAAGATACTTGTAGAGTACCAAAGAAAAAACGACATAAAGATTGTCGACCCGGAACTTAGCTACGCGCAGATCGGGACTAAGGAGTGCGACCAGTACATCGGCGCGATGAACGCTGCGATAAACTTTGCCTTCACCAACAGGCAGATAATAACGCACCTTATAAGGAAGAGCTTTGAGGAGACGTTCTCCAAGAGCGCAGATGCCCTTGGAATGGACATACTCTACGATGTCGCGCACAACATAGCAAAGTACGAAGAGCACCAGTACATGGGAAGGAGGGCCAATGTCTACATACACCGAAAAGGTGCGACGCGCGCGTTCGCAAAGGGCAGAGAGGAGATACCAAAAATTTACAGGAGCGTGGGCCAGCCGGTGATAATACCTGGCAGCATGGGAACTGCAAGCTACGTGCTCTGCGGACAGGAGGGATCGATGAAGGAGACGTTCGGGTCGACTTGCCACGGTTCTGGCAGAGTCATGTCTAGGCACCAGGCGATACGAGAGATACCCATGGAGAGGACCTTCTCAGACCTTGAGAAAAAGCACGTCGTTGTGAGGGTTAGGACAAGAAAGCTAATCAGCGAAGAAGCGGAATGGGCTTACAAGAACGTCGATGATGTGGTCGGAGTCGTTGAGAGGGCAGGGATTTCAAACATCGTCGCCAGGAATGTCCCCCTTGGAGTGGCAAAGGGCTAATCCATTATGCGCAATCTTTTGGAAACTTCGCGCTTCACCAAACCATTTTGGGTTTCGCGCTTTAGCATATTGAGGAACTTTTTATCTTCAATCCTCTCAATCGCAAAGAGCACATTTAGGTTCACTTCCTCTCTGCCTTTGAAACCTAAAATTTCAATCAGTCCCTTGAGCTCTTCTTGCGATTCGCCATTGAAATTCCTGATGATCGCCGCCTTAAGGAATTTTCCCCTGGCCATCCGCTCGCCTACATTATGGTCTGGGCCCTTTCTATCCCCAAAAGCAGCTTGCGGCCTTTGGGAATCTCGACATTCTTGAGAAGCCTATCGATTATTCGCTTTGCTTCCTTGAAATTTTTTCCTTTTGCTAATGAATCGGAGTAGTAGAAAAACGCGTTTGGGATTCCTATGTCCACAACCTTTGCTATCGAATCATTCAGCTTCTTGTCGTGGACCATCGAGCAGTACAGCATGTCGGCGTATTTTGCGATTGCGGAATCCGGTGCTGCGGTTTTGAGTAGCGAGAGTTCTCTCTTTGCATTATACACATCCTTGAGCCTAAAGTAAGCAAGAAACTTTGTATACGTAGATAGTTGCGAGGGCTGCTTGTCTGCGAGCGATATCGCTGCGAAAAAGGCTGCCTTGGCTGCCGAGAAGTGCACTAGCCCAATGTTTATCGCATCCGCATTATCCTCCATATATCCGTTCGGCGTCGCATAGTCGCGCTTTGTATATTCCTTGTCGGACAGCATGAGGCTGATAACACCCTTGGCATACAATGCCTGCGGGCTCTTTTGCAACTCTTCCATCTTTGAAAAGGATTTGGCAATGTCATCGAACTTTTGGTTTGTGATATTGTCAGATAATTCGCTTAATGCGGCAAACAACGGCTTATTTGCCTTGAGCTGGTCGGTTGTCTTGTCTGCGGACAACTCGCAAAATGGGCATATCCCAATGTCCGGGCTAAAAGACGGGACATAGTTGCTGCAGTATTCGCACCGAAACTGGTGCGTGGGCTCTTTGTCGAGCATAGCCAGGCGTTTTTTGTCCACAGAACGAATTGGCATGCAATCTTATTAACGTTTTTGCAGGACTACGAAAAGGTGCCCCTTGTCGAACGGCTCTATCTCTATTCGCTCTAGCACCTTGAACCCTACTTGTATGTGCTTTAGAAACTCTTCGAATACGATCTTTGGCTTTTCGGAGCTGCTTATGCTCTGCGACTTTATCGCAACATAGGCTATCCCGCCATCCCTAAGCTGCCTTGCATTCCTAAGAAGTATCTCGGCTTGGTCCCTGGCCGAGACGTCCTGATAAAGAACATCGACGATCCCGACCTCCTCGGCGTACGACTCGACCATGCGCGCGTCGCACAGTATCGGCAGCATGTTCTCCCTCTTCTCGCATACCTGTATCAATTCGCGCATGTTTCGCTCCGAGAATTCCACGCAGTACACCGCCCCGTCCCTTCCCACTATGTCGCTTACGTGGCTCGGAGTGGTGCCTGTTGCCGCGCCTAGGTAGAGCACCTTAGAGCCGGGCTTTATTGCCATCAGCTTCATGCCGTTTATTATCGCAGCCGAGAGCTTGCTGCGATAGGGGTTCCATGTCCTGTACTCCTTTCCCTCTATCTCAAGCAGCTCCTCATCGTATACCTGCTCGCCGGGAACCGTGTTCCTAGTGGCAAGCTTCTTGTCTATCCTATAGACGTTGTCGAATACCTCCTTTGCCTCCATGAAAATACCAAAAACCGACTATATGTATTACCATCTAACACTTTTAGTTTTTACTTTCGAAGTATCGTTGAGCGGTTATGGCAGCAGACGACTCGGCGATGACCAGGCTTATGCTAGATATCTTCGACCTAGAGGGCAGGAGATCGGATAGCGACGAACTGCTCAGGGGTTTTGGCGATAGGCTAAGGGTTACATTCGGCCTCGATAGTGTGGAGGCCAAGGTCGTTGAGAAGGGCGCGATTAGCCCTGCCGAGGAGTTTGCGATAAACACGATGAAGCCCTTTGTTGACAATCGGCTCAGCAGCTACTCGCAATTCAAGGAGCTTGTAGATTCGTTCAATTTGGGCTATAAGAGCTGCGCAATAGTCCCGATAGCTTCCAATGGCAAGGCGCTTGCCGTGATGAAAATACTCTCAAAAAGGGAGGAGAGGTTTGATGGCGATATTTTGGGTGCGCTCTCGGTCAGCACGATGGTGGTTGGATCGCAGATGGCGTCGAAGATGGAGCAGGAGAAGAGCGTCAGCGTGGCCAAGTACTTCGATGCGGCTTTCAACAGCGTCGTCCCGCAGGCGCTGATAGATTCCGCAGGCGCGATCGTCAAGGCAAACAAGAGCATGCTCATACTCTTTAGCGCCAGCACCAAGGAGATGGCAGGCAGAAATATCAGGGAGCTTTTTGAGATAGATGCGAACATGCTTGCAGCTCTTCGCGGCGGCAGGACTGCGGAGACAAAGATTGCGAACAGGGGGGATAGGAGATTTAAGGTATCATCGGGCGCGGTGAACGAGAAGATAATGCACATCGCATTCTACGAGACGACGGAACTGCGCGACCTCGAGGAGAGGATGAAGATGCTCAAGTACAGCGGGTATGAGGCGCTGCTGATGATGGACCCCAAGACCAAGATTCTGTGGGTGAGCGACAATGTTGAAAAAGTGGCAAAGTTCAACCGTGACTCGATAATCGGCAAGAAGCTGCTTGATCTGGTGATCGATAGGGGGAAGCTTGCAGCAACAATCGGCGCTCTGGGCAACAGCGTCGTTACCGATTCTGCAAGGGTATCGATAGGCAATGGGAACTACCAGGACATGCGGATCTCGCTGTTCAAGAACGATCTGTACGGGCTATCTTGCATACTTGTCAACAACGCAGTCGAGAACGCCTATAAGACGATAGAGCGCAACTTCGACGAGCTTGTAAAGCTCTCTGGCGATGCGATACTGTTCGTCGACCAGCTGGGGTACATACAGCGGATGAACAAGAGCGCAGAGAACATACTGGGCTATCGGGAGCAAGAGATAGTCGGAAGCCCTGCGAACATGATCTATTCCACGCAGCAAGAGCAGGATCGGTTCCTGCGCTGGCTTGCAGACACTAGGCAGCAGGGCGCGATCAACAATGTATTTGCAATGCTAAAGACCAGAAAACCAGATACTGCGATACCCTGCGAGATCAGCATAAGGAGTTTTTACGACCAGGATGGCAACCTTTCGGGATACGTGGTGGTGGCAAGGGAGCTGCAGACCAAGCGCGCGCTTGAGGTTGCGGAGGATCAGCTCGACGAGAAGGAGAGGATGATAGACAAGCTCGGCGAGGAGAGCGAGCTCAAGAGCCAGTTCATCTTTAACATATCGCACGACATAAAGACCCCGATAACCAACATCAAGGGCTTTGCATCGATTCTAAAGAACGGCGAGCATGGACAGCTCAACAGCGAGCAAAAGGAGTACATCGGAATAATTATGAATGAGTCCGA
>JAGWHG010000001.1:0-19921 GCA_028866975.1 Microcaldota archaeon
ATGTTCGGGTACTCTCTGCCAATACCGCACCAGTGGTAAGCTAGAGCTTTGCGCCTTCAAGGAGCATGAGCAGCCTTTTCATCCCAAGCCCGTAGGCGTAGCCTCCGATCTTGCCGCCTGATGCCACTACTCTGTGGCACGGTATTAGGATCGGAAGCGGATTCTTGTTCATTATGTTGCCGACCGCCCGATAGGCACGCGGACTCCCGCTCATTTTGGCAAGTTCCTTGTATGACAAGGTAGAACCAGCAGGTATCGACATGGTATTGGTGAGTACCTTTCTCTCAAAAGCACTCAAACTGTAAAAGCCGAGCATCCAGGCCCCGATTCTCTTGGCAATGCCCATATCACTATTACCGAGTTTAATAATTTATTCCTTCCTTATTTTTATGATGCAACAATACATCTGGCTCAACGGCAAATTCAAGAAGTTCGAGGATGTGAAGGTGCACGTCTTCACCCCGACAATACAGTACGGTCTCGGAATTTTCGAGGGCATCAGGTGCTACAAAACGGCAAAAGGGGTTGCGGTATTTAGGCTCAGTGAGCATGCCAGGCGCTTTGTGGAGAGCGCAAAAATATACAAGTTCAAGCTCGGCATAACGCAAAGGCAGCTCGAAAACGCAGTGGTGGAGACCGTAAGGAAGAACAAGATAAAGAACGGCTACATAAGGCCGTTCGCCTTCTACGACAATGTCGTTATGGGATTCTTCTACCCAGAAGTGCAGATGAATGTTTCTATAACCGCGATAGAGTATGGCAATTATTTCAAGAACAAGGAAGCCGGAATAAAGTGCAAAGTGTCTTCGTGGCAGAAGGTGAACTCCGAGATATTGCCGCCGCAGGCAAAGGTGAGCGGCAACTACATAAGCTCTTTTCTCTCAAGGCTTGATGCACGCGATTCAGGGTTCGACGAGGCGATAATGGTGTCTTCTGACGGGCACGTTGCAGAGGGCAGCGGCGAGAATGTATTCTTGGTAAAAGAGGGCAGGCTGATTACGCCTTCAAAGGGCAGCAACTTCCTTTTGGGCATAACAAGGGACTCTGTGATAAAGATGGCACAGAGCATCGGACTAGTAGTTGAGGAAAGGGCAGTCCACAGAGAAGAGCTCTACACCTGCGACGAGCTTTTCTTCACGGGGACGGCCGCAGAGATAACCCCGGTGGTCGATGTCGACAAAAGAAAAGTCGGCAGCGGCAAGATGGGCCCTATAACAAAAATGCTTTCAGACAAATTCTCCCGGACCGTATCCGGCGAAGACAAGGAATTCGAGGAATGGCTTACTTATGTATGATCAGAGGAGCTTTAGCGCAGCTGTCAATTTGTCAATCTCACCGCTTTTCCATGGCCCGATACCCAGCGCGGTCTTTGTGTCTGGGGGAAGCTGCGTCAATCCTCTATCAGAAATCAGCGAGCACGGAACTCCCTTGTACTTGAACGCCTGGAAAAGCTTATCGAGTGTCTCGATATTGTCTGCTTTGAGAACAATCTTTTTCTGTCCGGAATCTATCCACGCATCCGCAACCTTCTTGTCACGGAAAGTCGCGTCTATGTAACTAGAGACCGAGGCATGCGCAACTTGCGCTGCAAGCTTGCCCTTGCCCATCTCGATGTCTGTTCTGACGACAATTACCTGTTTTATCTCCTCCTCTGGCGACTTTGTCATAACGCAATTAAGCAACCAACCCTTTTATTAGTGATTGTAAAAGAGCCGAGTTACAGATAGACAATCGTGGAATTTATTCCCGTCAATCGTGGAAAACATCCGAAACATGGGGAAAAGTTTATAAAATCTCAAAGTGCCAGACTATTCTAATTGTAAAGTGTTGTGGCATGGCATATACGACTCAGAGTTTAAACAAAAACCCATCGGCAAAAGCGAGTCCGCTCGATATCAGCATAATTCCTATAGGGGACACAACTACGCCAAAGAAAAACCGTAGGATATATGGAGGCGCCAAGGCTGTTTATGATGCCAAACTTAAAGGGGTACTTAGGGTCCAGGAGGGCAAAGAGCCCCAAATCTGGCCAGAACAGGTCGCAACAGCCATAATAGTAATCGCAGGCCACGACCCAGTGAAAATTTTCAGTGAGAACAATGCAGATGAGGTATTGAAAGTTCATCTGAAAATGGAGGAACTTCTTGCAAAACACGAGGAGAAGGGCCCAAAAACTCCAGAGGACGCGCTCAAGGTTTACAGGCTTCCCAAAGCAAAACTGAGCAGGGCAGACAAAAAACTAATTGAGAAGGCATTCAAGGGCTTCCCAATAGAGATGATGCCAGAAGTGGAGGTGGCATCCACCGAAGGGATCCGCCAAGCAATCGCTGCAGCTTTCGGCAGGACGAACAAGGCGCATCTCGTTCCGCTGTATAGGGCATTGGAAGAGAGGTTGCATGCGGCGAGCTCGGATTTGAAGGCACTTTTCAAGTGAGCAAGCGCCCTCAATCTTTTATATACCTAGAATCCCTAGTCCTATTGTGGCAACAACGTTCAATCCACGACAGCTGATATCGCGTCTGGTTAGCAACTACTACAAGAGCGCAACAGGCATATTTCCAAAGCACATCGAGCAGCGCGAATTCGGCTTCGGAAATTTCGACATAAAGGTGCTGGGCAGGCACATGGGCTTTAGGGACGAGAAGCAGTTCAGAGACTACCTTGTGTCCAACGCCCCGATGTTTGCCTCCTGCTCCCAATCGTACTATCGGGATCCGACTGCGAGACCTATGGAGAAGAAGGATGCAGTCGGCGCGGAGATGGTGTTCGATATCGATGCAACCGACATGAATCTGCCGTGCCAGATTGAGCACGGCAAGAAATGGGTGTGTGAGATATGCCTCGACAGCGTCAAGGCCGAGGCGACAAAGCTCGTCGAAGATTTCCTGGTCCCGGATTTCGGATTTTCGGAAAGCGAGATAGAGATAAACTTCAGCGGCAACAGGGGGTACCACATGCACATCGATTCGGAGAAAGTGTCGCATCTAGACAACTTCGCACGCAGGGAGATCAGCGAATACATTGCCGGAAGCGGCATGGACTTCAAAACCCTCTTCCCGACGGCAGGCGCAAGGGCGACAAAACTTCTCGGTCCAAAACCGGCCGACAGCGGATGGGGAGGGAAGATCGCAAACAATGTTATCAAGACGATAAACATGGGCCCCGACGAGCTAATGCGGCTGGGCGCAACGAAGCAGGAGGCAAAGCAGCTCTACGAGAAGAGGGCGCTGTTTGAGATGGGAGTGAGGAACGGGAACTGGGACATGGTCTACATAAAAAAGAAGGATGAATTCTGGAAGAACATAATTGCAAAGCAGGCGGTAAACCAGGGGGATAAGATCGACAAGAACGTTACAGCAGATCCGACGCACCTGCTCAGGGTGCCGAACACAATACACGGCGACACAGGACTGATAGCAAAGAAAGTCGGGACAAAGGCAAGTCTTGGGAAGTTCGAGCCGATGAAGGAGGCGATAGCATTTAGGCAAGGTGAGGCAAAGGTCCACGTCACCAATTCTCCAAAACTTATAATGAACGGCGAGGCGTTCGGCCCGTATTCAGACGAGGACGTCATAGTGCCGATATACGCCGCAGTGTACATGCATCTCAAGGGCGTGGGCGCGATAAAGGGCTTTAGGGCAAAGGCAAGATAAAGACTTTTATAGCCTTTCAATCAAATAATATTGTCTATTTGTAAAGACAGTTACGGTGCATCAGATGGGCGCATACAAATATATCAAGCAGAGTTTCGAGCAGAGCTACAAGCAGCGAAGCCCAGAGCTCAAGCACAGGATAATCGAATGGCGAAAGCAGGGCGCAGTCACAAAGCTGCAGGGCCCGACCAATCCGGCAAGGGCGCGAGAGCTCGGATACAAGGCAAAGCAGGGAATCGTCATAGCAAGAGTGAAGGTCCCGAAAGGTCTGAGCAAGAGGCCAAAGCCGGTGCGAGGAAGAAAGCCATCAAAGTACGGAAGGTTCTATGCGTACGCAAAATCGCTTCAGGCAAGGGCGGAGGAGAGGGCGGCTAGGCACTTTTCAAACTGCGAACTGCTTAATTCTTATTATGTCGGGGAGGACGGAGAGTACAAGTTCTACGAGGCTATACTCGTCGACAGGTCAAGCCCGTCGGTCCTCAACGACAAACAGTTCAGGCAGATAATGTCGCAGAGGAACAGGGTCTTTAGAGGACTCTCAGCTTCCGGACGAAGGCACAGGGGCATCATTAAGAGCGGCCTGACTACGATCCAGAGCAGACCGAGCGTGAGATCCGCACGCAGGCACATCTTCAGGCAGTAGTAGATGAAGGCCACACTAATCATCAGCGGCAAGGTACAGGGCGTGGGATTTCGAAATTTCGTTAGGGTCAACGCCAAGTACACAAACCTTGTCGGCGTCGTCCACAATCTTTCTGATGGGAGAGTCGAAGCTTTTGTCGAGGGAGAGCAGGGAGACATAGACAAGCTTGTCGAGAAAATAAAAATTGCTCAGCAGTTTGGCAGGGCATTCGTCGACAAAGTCGAAGTCTATCCTGAAGGCGCAGACGGATACAACGGCCCTTGGAAAGATTACAACGGAAGGTTCATAATAGATGAAAGAGTTGTTTAATTATGTACTCGGCACAGATGAAATTAAACCTCGGCTTGAAGGCAAAAGATTATGTCAAGCTGATGGATAAGAAAATAAGCTACAAGCGCAGCAGCGTCAGGATAAAAAGCACCCAAAACACGGTTTCTGTGGAAGTAAATGCCCAAGACCCGGTCGCACTCGTGGCTTCATTGGGCAGCGTCCTCAAGCAGATAAGGATAATTGGCAACGCAGAGAGCCTCTTCGATTAAGGGCCGATTTTGCAGACAAGCTTAATATACCTAAAATCAGCTAGTCCTGCGTTGCGATGGTCATCAAAGCGCGAATCCTACTCAACGATGGCCACATCCAGACGATAAAATCGGCGCTGAGAAATTCCCAAAACCTAACCGCGCAGGGCAAGGAGCGCGCGCTGAAAGTAGCCAGGAGGCTCGATTCCAATCGATCCGAGGAAATTTCGTTGACGGAAATAGAAGGCATTACAATTTTCAAGGCTCTTTTGAACTGCAAAGAAACATCCACCCACCAGAGCTCAACAGAAATTATCCGTGCGCTCATGGGAACATCTTTCCGTCTACCAAGCGAATACTTCGGATACGGTCTGCAGCCGCAGTTTATCAAAAGAATCCCCTGAAGATACCGCCATATCCTCACGCTTCCACTATAACGATACCCTTATAAAGATAAGGCGACAAACTAGATTATTACTCTCACTTTTATTGCTCCACTTTTCTACAGAAAGTGTTCACTATGAGACGAGGCTCTATGGAATATTGGCCCCACAGGAGGGCCAAGAAGGTAATGCCGAGGGTTCGAACCTGGCCAAACGTAGCAGAGCCTTCGCTCTCAGGACTCGTGGCATTCAAGGCAGGCATGACCCACGTCGGCATAATGGACGACACAGAGGCAGCGTCTAAGGGAACTGAGGTCGTAAGGCCGGCAACAATCCTCGAAATACCTAAGGTATTCATCTACGGCATAAGGTTTTATGCAAAGAAGAACGGCTATGCGCAGCCCACAAAGGATTTCTATTCAAAGGAACTCGCTGCAAAGATCGGAATAATAAAAACTGAGAATACAGTCGAGAAACTCGAGGCGCACAAAAAGGAACTCGAGAAGTTCACGGACGTCGGCGCACTCGCATACCTAGACCCGTCAAACCTAGGGTTTGGCAACAAGAAGCTGATGCGATTCGAGCTGCAGGTCGGCGGAAAGAGCGTCGCAGACAAGATCGCATTCATAGAGCAGTGGATAGGAAAGGAGATCAAGGTCAAGGATTTCGTAGGAGAGGGCGAATACCTAGACGTCAAGAGCGTATCCAAAGGAAAGGGATGGGCTGGAATAATCAAAAGATATGGAGTTGCAAGGCTGATGAGAAAGGCCACGCAAAAGATCAGGCACAGCGGAACCATGGGCGCATGGCACCCGCCAAAGGTACTCTACACCATACCTCAGGCAGGTCACATGGGATTCAACTACCGAACAGAAATCAACAAGCGCGTGCTTAAGGTCGGCGCAGCAACAGAGGCAAACACAGTCAACGTAAAGGGCGGAACTAAGGCGTACGGAATAATCAAGAACGATTTCATAATTCTAGAAGGGTCAATTCCAGGAGCGCCAAAGAGATTGGTGCGTCTGAGGAAGGCGATAAGGGCGACGAGCACGGTGCGCAAGCCACAGCTCACGTACATATCGCTCGAATCCAAGCAGGGTGCACGATAATGGAGGCAAACATATACCAAATCGACGGCAAGACCGAGAAGAAGATAGAGCTTCCGCACGTCTTTGCAAAGGAGTTCAGAGTCGACCTGGTCAGGAGGGCGATTCACGCCGAGCAGAGCCTAAGATTTCAGCCCCAGGGCCACTATGCGCTCGCAGGAATGCAGACCAGCGCGGCATACATCGGAGAATATTCAACTTGGAGAACCGGCAGGCACATGGGTCAGGCCATAAGGCCGAGGCAGAAGCTTGCCGCAGGTGCGCAAGGAGAGGTAAGGAGAATCCCGTCAGCAAAGAAGGGTAAGAGAGCACACCCGCACATGCCGGAGAAGATACTGATCGAGAGGATAAACGCAAGCGAGTACAGAAAGGCGCTCGAATCCGCAATCGCCGGAACGTCAAAGCACGACCTGATTGCGCAGAGATTCTCAGACAAGCTTGCTTCAATCCCAATAATTATCGACAACAAGATAGAGTCGATTGCGCAGACAAAGGACCTTATGAAAATACTAAACGGGCTTGGAATCGGTAGCGATCTCGAAAAGTCCCACGACCCAAAGCTTCGAAAGGGGCTTAGAAGGTCGATAAGGAGAAGGATCTTTAGGAAGTCCGCACTAATAGTGGTAAAGGATGCAAGCAAGATAGGAAAGGCGGGAAGGAACATCCCGGGCGTGGACGTAATCGGCGTCGATTCGCTCACAGTGGAAAGCATCGCCCCGGGCGCGATTCCAAGAGTTACGATATTTAGCGAGAATGCGATAAAGGGATTGCACGACGCAATCGCAAAGGCAAAATTGTGATATCATGCAGGCACTAATGTACCCGATCTCTACGGAAAAGGCGATAAGCATGATCGAGAGGCACAACATGATAGAGTACATCGTCGACTTTCGGTCTACAAAGACCGAGATAAAAAAGGAGTTCGAGGCGCTCTTCAAGGTAAAGGTTCGCAGCGTCGCAACGGCGATGATGCCGCAGAACAAGAAGAAGGCGTACATAAAGCTCGCTTCGCAGTACAAGGCTAGCGACATAGCCCTGAAATTGAAACTGGTGTGATACAATGGGAAAGAGACTTAAGATGCAGAGGCGCGGAAAAGGCAGCAACGTATTTAGAAAGCCGCCAAACCGCTTCAAGGCAGACGTAATGTTCCCCGCGCGAGCGCCAGCAGGAAAAGTTTATGCAGAAGTGATAGATTTCGTCGACGATCCAGGACATTCATCCCCGCTCATGCTCGTAAGATACGACGACATGCGCGATGCGATATTCATAGCCCCGGAGGGAATAAAGGTGGGCGACAGGATACAGGTCGGCCCTGAGGCTGCAGTCGGACTTGGAAACATAACGAACCTTGCAAACATCCCGGAAGGACTTCCAATCTACAACATCGAAAGGACGCCGGGAGACGGCGGAAAGCTGGTAAGGGCCGCAGGAAGCTTTGCAACGATACTTGGACAGACGCAAAACACTACGACTGTCATGATGCCCTCAAAGCGCCCGCTCGAACTGAGCAATCAGTGCCGGGCAGAGATAGGAATAACTGCAGGAGGCGGCATGGAGATGCAGCCGATAATGAAGGCAGGAAAGAACCATTACATAAAGCACGCGATCAATGCGAAGTGGCCGGTTAACAGGGGAGTCAAGAGCAATCCTGTAGACCACCCGTTCGGAGGAAAGCAGCACCACAAGGGAGCATCTTCGATGACATCGAGGAACGCGCCTCCTGGAGCAAAGGTCGGACACATCGCGGCAAGAAGGGTAGGACGAAAGAAGAGATGATAATATGGCACAAAAGGTTGTCGTTGACAAAAGTTCGCAAATAATCAAGCTTGCTGAGGCGCAGGTAATGGTACTTGGGTACTTAGGCAAGGGCAAGAAGGCAGAGGCGAGGATAAACTTCCTCAAAGCGCTCGTCACCACAATAAAAAGGGGCGTTGACGGCGAGGCTCTGGTAAAAGAGTGCATTTCAAATCTGTCTGGGACAAGCCTGCAGATCAGCAGGGCGATAAAAAGCGATCTTAAGGAGATAATGATTTCGAGCAGATGATAAGATGGCACGAGTATACACATGGAGAGGAATGACGATTGAAGAGCTGCAGAAGCTCGACGTGGCGCAGTTCTCAAAGCTTCTAAAGTCGAGGCAGAGAAGGACGATAAAGCGAATGGGCATGGACTACAAGAGGCTAATCGCAAGGGTAGAAGCAGCGCGCAAGAAGGGCAAGGTGGTCAAGACCCACATAAGGGAAGCAATCATACTGCCGTCGTGGGTGGGCATGAATTTTGCGATACACAACGGAAAGGAGTTCAAGCAGACAGAGATCAGGCCGGAGATGCTCGGGCACAGGCTCGGGGAGTTCGCATTCTCCACAAAGAGGGTGCTGCACAGCGCTCCTGGAATTAGGGCAACAAGAGGTAGCAAGTTCCTTGCGGTGAAGTGATAATGGGATACTCGATGAACATAGAGGGCAATTTCGTTAAGGCTCAGCGCAGCGGAATAAACGCCAGCTACAAGGACCTCTCGATAGTGTGCAACGCGATAAGGTACGCCAAGGTTGGCAATGCGATACACACCATCGATGAACTTATAGCGATGCGAATGCCGATCAGATTCACCAAGTACAACAAGAGGATGGGTGCAAGGCACGAGCTCCACGGAAGGAAAGGTGCTTATCCGATAAAAGCGGCAAAGGAGGTCAGGACAGTGCTGCAGAACGCAGTTGCGACTGCGGAGAGCAAGGGCATAATGGACCCGGAGGAGATGTTTGTCGTTCACGCAGCTGCCAATAAGACGCAGGTGATAAGGCGACAGCCAAGCAAGGGATCGATATCTTGGGGAAGGGGAATGTACGGAAGGAGCGCTATTATGCATAGCGACATCGAGCTTGCAAAGGTGGAGATCGCCCTTGCGATGGGAGATGAGAACACGCTCACAAAGAACATGAAATACTTCATAAAGAAAAACAGCAGGCCGCTTAAGGGCAAGGCAGCAGAGAAGAAAACGACGGCGAAGAAGCCGGCACTGCCAAAGACCGTTGACGCAACCAATCCAAAGGAGATGCAGAAATTTGCAAAAGCGCTCAACGAGAACATATCGGCAAAGAAGGAGGAGAAGCACGAACACACCCACGATCACGAACATGCGCACGGACATGACCACGCGCATGAACATGAGCACCAGCACGAGCACAAGGTAGAAGAGAAGAAGGACGAGAAGAAGTGAATAAATGGTAATAGAGAGAAAATTCATCGAAGACGCAATGGTCAAGAGCAGAGTATCTAAGTATCTTGAGAGGACACTCACAAGGGCTGGATTCTCAAGAGTCGAGATACAAAAGACGCCTGTGCTCACAAGAATAACCGTCTACGTAACGGCTCCCGGAAAGGTGATAGGAAGGGGAGGAGAGACGATAAACGCATTAACTGATACGCTTAAGACAAGGTTCCACGTTGACAACCCGCAGATCAACGTCGCGGAGGTCAGCAACCCGAGGCTCGAGCCAAGGCTCGTCGCAAGGTATGTGGCAACGTCTCTTGAAAGGGGGGCCAACGCAAGGTCGCTGCTCCACTCAGTCGTTAGGGACATTATGATGAATGGCGCTCTGGGCGCAGAAGTTATCGCATCCGGAAAGCTTGCGGCAAAGGGCGCAAAGAAGAGGAAGATCAAGGTAAGGCTCGGCTACATGCCGATGGCAGGAGACACGGTAAAGCTTGTCGACTCCGCAGCTGTCGCAGCATACCCGAAGTACGGCGCAATCGGCATAAAGGTAAGGATCGTGCAGCCAGGGACAGTCTTCCCTGACAGGCAGGTCAAGCAGGTTGAGCTTCCAAAGTCAATTGCAGCTGCGCAATAAATAAATATGATAAAGTGCAAAATGATATCATGACTAAGATCAACGATTTACGACCTCTTTCGCCAGAAGCGCTAAAGGCAAAGCTGGGCGAGGTCAGGCTAGAGCTCAGCATAGAGCGCAGAAAGATAGCCCAGACAGGAGTCGCAAGCAAGAAGACAAAGCTGCGGGAGATGAAGAGGACTGTCGCTCAAATTCTAACGCTCCTTAAGGAGAAAGGTGTTGCGCTCTAATGGCTGAAATCTGTCCTAGATGCGGCCTTCCGAAGGAACTTTGCGTATGCGATGTTCTTGACAGGGAAACCACAAAGAAAATAAAGGTCACTAAAGAAAAGAAGAAGTTCCAAAAGTACGCAACCATCGTCAGCGGACTAACCGGCGAGGAGCTTGAGCGAACCGCAAAGTCGCTAAAGCAAAAGCTTGCATGCGGAGGAACCTATAAGAACGGCGTAATAGAGCTGCAGGGAGACCACAAGGACGCCGTGAAGAAGGCGCTCTTAGAGCTCGGGTATCCCGAGAGCAGCATAGACGCATAAACGCATCCCTCGCCAATCTATATATAATCCAAAACCGATTTCTTTCTGTGGAGGCGAAGGCAAGGACGCACAGGCAGGCGCTGGAAACAAAGCTCATTCTTAGTGGGAACATACCGCTTGACAAGTCCTGGATAATTCGGATGGGCGTGCTCGACCTCATCAACGGAAGCGATAGCACACTAAGGAGGCTGGGCGCAATTAATCCAAAGGAGCTTCCAGACGATTTGCGCGCGTTGGCCAGAGCATCTCATGACTGGCTGGCGGGCGGCCCTGTCCATGTTGGGGAATCAGGAACGCTGTATAGGTTCTTGCAATTCGTCTCCTGGAAATACAAACTTGGCAAGACATTTGTAAAAGAGGGAACTCTTAGGGAGAGGGAGATATGCAACAACCCGGACATCGTCAACTGGCCCATCGAAAAACTAGGCGCTCTTGACGAGGGCACATCGCAGTGGAAGAGCGCAGCGGCGATAGCCGGAAGCTTGGAGAGGCAGAGCAACCCAGAGCCAAAACTGCAACTCACATATGAGGCGATAAGGCACTGGGAAGAGCGGAAACGGGAAGGGAATGCCTGGTTGGTGAGGTACGACGACACCCTGATACGCCAGGCAGTTTCGTTCATACAGTTCATCCAAACGGGCAAGATGGAATTCGAGCCACTGCATGCTGAAGACTACTGCTTTGCCAGGGCATTTGAGCTAATCACTAGGGAGGAGGGGCAGAGGAGATGGAAGCAGCTGAGCGAGCACGAGAGCGACAGGCTAGAGGAGATGGAAGATGAGCTCAAGAACTTTCGCGAGGGCAGAAGGATAATGTCAAGGGACCATAGGGTCGTGCAGGCGATAGCGATGCTGGCTTGGGCGCAGGGAAAGAAGGCAGAAATCGCGCACCCACAGTGCGTCAGCAAGAGCTGGCCGCAGTTCTGGGGGTTCATGGCGCAGGTGTCTGAGTTCAGCAAGCAGAATACGTTCAAAGAGCAGGCACGCTAGCTATTCTTGTAATTTCAAGCCAACTTCCCCAGATTCCTTCAGATACCCTGTATCGATTATCTCGTTTAAGACCTCGATGAGTTCGCTTGAATGCCTCATGACATCGTTGTCTGTTACTATTCCTATAAGCCTCCCATCAGTGTCAACGACGCACAGGCGCTTGACCTTCCTCTGCAGCATGTGGCGCGCAACATCCTCGAGCTTTTTGTCCTGGCCTACGGTAAGCACGGGCTTTGACATAACAGACCTGACTTTTTGGAACATCATCCTAAGCATCAGCCTCTTCTTTGTCACCATCCTGCGCACAATGTCCCCCTGCGTAAGTATCCCAAGCGGCCGATTGTCCCTGTCGACTACCACAACAGAGCCGACACGGTGCTTCTCCATCATCACCGCGATGTTCTTTATGCTATCCTTAGGATCTGCTGTTATCACTGGATGGCTCATTATGTCCCCGACTAGCATAGAGCGCGTGTTCGAATACATACCAACTCCCAAAGCAAATCGGAGTCTAAGCTCTTTAAAGGTTATCTGCAGGTTCGTTGAAAGCTATACATGCGCAGCTACTTTGCTAACAATTTTAAGCATTGGCTAAGAGATATACGCATGGCACAGCGACACAAAAGCGCAAGCACAGCCTTTGCAGTCGGTCTTCTGATACTGATAATATTGGTCGTAGGCGTAGCGTTCATCCTAGTTTACTACCTGCCCAACCAAGCAGTGATGCATCCTCCGGTGCAGCTTACCGGCGCGGTAAAGACGCTGGGGCTCGGCACCACGCCGCTAAACATCGCATTCAGAACGTACAATAACCAGTATTACACCACCGTAACAAACAACCAATACGCAATAGTGCTCCCAAGCGATAGGATCTACAACGTAACAGTGTATTGGAGCTCGGTAGGCAGCATAGTGTCTGGTTCTTGCCCTGCAGGATCAATCAATCTTTACAGCGCAGGCACAACTGCAGTATATAACGCGAGTTGCTAAGCATGTTGGGGCTTGAGACTTGGGAGATGCTTCTTAGGGAAGCAGCATACGATTTCGGATGGTCAAAAGGTGAGTCAGCAGCGCTAAAATTCTGCAACGAAAGTTTGAATTCGACCATCAAGCTCGACATGCAGATTGCACAAAAAGACTTCTCATTCGAGTTCTTCGGCGGCGCAAACCTGCCTAAAAGAGTGCTTGCAGATTTGAAGAGGGGCACGCTCGAAGGTTTCATAGAGACCAGCAAGGCAATGGGGAACACTGTGGCCAAGGAGAAGACAAAGCGCAAGAATAGCAGATAGATACCATTAAAATAGTTTAATGCCACTCTATACCGATTCAGTGCTGCCGATACTCCCACTGATGGTATTTCTGCCATTTCTCGCAGTAATACCAATCGCTCTTGCAAACGAGCGCCATTCGCACCTCATCTCATTGGCAATTTCGGCCATAGTGTTCGCACTCACAATCTTCGCGCTCTACATCGCATGGCAGCAGGGAATGCCAGCATTGGCATTCACATACAATTGGCTCACGCAGATAGGCGTCAATCTGTCGCTGCAGTTCACCAATCTCTCGCTGATACTTGTCTTGATGACCAGCATTGTTTTCCTTGCAGCGGCAATCGTAAACGCGTATTTCATACCAAAGGACAGAAAGCTCTACGGGGTCATCTTCATGCTCGTAGAAGGCGGAACCCTGGGGCTGTTCCTCAGCGGAAACCTATTTTTATTCTACGTCTTTTGGGAGATCGCAGAGTTTGCAATGTTCTTCATAATCTACGCCTACGGCGGATACGATAGGAGATACGCAGCGATTAAGTTCATATTGTACTCAATAGCAGCAAGCCTGCTGCTGCTCATCGGAATTATGCTGTTCTACGCATATGCGCACACATTCGATATCTCTGCGCTTGCGCAGTCAGCGGGCACTATACCAGCTGCAATCCAAGCAACAATAATGGTCTTGCTGCTAGCGGCGTTCATGATAAAGGCCCCGATATTTCCGTTCCACAACTGGCTGCCCGATGCACATACCGAGGCGCCGACAACAGGAAGCATGATACTGGCTGGCGTGCTGCTCAAATTCGGCGGGTATGGATTGCTGCTTATGTTCCTATTGCTTCCCATCGCAGCAAACTATGCGCCATACATAGCAGCCATATTCGGGTTTTCAGCGATCTATGGCGCACTGGTCGCCATGCGGCAGACGCACCTCAAGAGAATGATTGCATACACCAGCATAGTCGATATGGGAATCATCGCAATCGGAATTGCAGCGATAAATCACTTCGGAACGTCAGGGGCGGTTTACGGGATGCTTGCGCACGGCCTTGCAATCTCGCTGCTCTTCCTGCTCGCAGGCACCATAGACAAGGTGTACGGCACACTGATGGTTGACAAGCTCAAAGGGCTCGCAGAAACCACGCCTAAAATCGTGTACCTCTTCATATTCGGAATACTCGCCGCAGTTGGTCTGCCACTCACATCCGGTTTCATCGGCGACTTGCTGATTTTCATAGGGTCTTTCAGCACATTCGGAGTAGCAGGACTCATTCCAATAGCGGCGATACTCATAGTAGGAGCGTATTTCTTTTGGGTCGTAGAAAAATCCTTCTTCGGCATAAAGAACAAGTCGGATGCCTACTCACTTAGTGGGAGGTCTGTTGTCGTCTCCTCAAGTTTTCTTGTACTATTCACGGTCCTGCTCGGCATAGTACCACTAATTCTTCTCTCACTGTCGACCTTCAGTTAATTATCTGGCAAAAGAATTTTGCCCCTTTTCCGGCAATTCCGCAAGGCGTATCTAAACTTTAAAAAACCTAACTTCAAAATGAGGATAGTGGTAAATTGGATCAGGCTGCTCGTTGCGGTCTTCATATGCGAACTTGTCGGAAACGTCGGGTCACTATTTACACTCCCCGCACTCGCCTCATGGTATCCATCACTGATTAAACCCTCCTTCAATCCCCCGGCGTGGCTCTTCGGACCCGTATGGTTGGCTCTTTACCTTCTCATGGGCGTCTCGTTATATCTTATCTGGTCTGCACGCACTAGGGCTAGCAACCACAGTGCAGAACTCTTAGCATTCGGGGTCCAGCTCGCACTGAATCTACTCTGGAGCTTCCTTTTCTTTGGCCTGCGTTCCCCACTATACGGCCTGGTGGGGATAGCGCTGCTCTGGGCGTCGATTCTCGCCACGATAATCCTCTTTGCGAAGGTATCAAAGCCAGCAGCTTACCTGCTTTCCCCATACATTCTTTGGGTCAGCTTTGCCCTTGTATTAAACTACAGCATCTGGGCCTTGAACTGAGCTATTGGTCAAAAATCGTGTTCTGGCACCTGCAGTGCTCGCAGATCTGGTGCTTGCAGTCGCATCCCTTGCAGATGCAGCCGCATTCCTTGCATTCGTCCTTCTTAAGTTCTGACATGCTATCTAATCTCTCCGCACTCTTTAAATCATGTTACGTTGTCCCAGTACCTTGGGTCTGCCCATGCGGACGCATTGACGCCGCTGCTGCCATACCCTGTCTCGTTCGGATAGTGGCACGGATTTGCATCCCTAAAAGCCCTCATCGCAATCACCTTCTGCGGCGTCACCCCGACTGCGGCATATTGCGCAAGCACCTGCGGGATCATGTGGTTAAATATGGAATCCAACCCCTGTGACATAGGTGTCTGGCATCTCCCCCCGCACGGATACGCCGGGTTCAATGGGCCATATGCAATGTCGAATCCGCTGTATTCGCTCGCATTCTTATATCCGAGAAGTTGTCCTGATACGACCTTGGTTCCGATAGTGATGTTTTGCAGGAGATCTATGTGGAATATCTCCACCCCCATGTCATTTGCGCTGCTCGACTGCACCACTATCTGGTCACCGTTTGGATAATCCAGGGTCTTGCTGTCAAATATCAATGTGCCGTTGAAAGGCGAGAAGATCTGCACCACGTGCGCCTTCCCTACCAGCGATGACGGTATGTCATAGTAGTGCTTCATCGATCTGTTGGCCTCAAGCGTGCCGTTGAAGCTGTATCCACTGAAATCATGTCCCGCGCAGCTCCTAAACAGGGATATGCGCGATATCTGCGATAGGTTTGCAGGACTCGCAGTTATCGTTATTGCAGCAAGCTGCGATTGAGGGAAGGACATACCCCCCATATTGACCATTTCCATGTTCCCGCCAGACGTCGGCATACCTATCGTGGTTGTGGGCGCCGTAGACGTGGATGGCGCGCCTGTGGACGAGGTGCCATAGCCAGAACCCGGCATCGTAGTTGTCTGCGTCGAGGTTAGCGGATATGTGTTGCCAAGATATACAAAAATTGCAAAGAGCGCCACGACTATCACAATCCCTATGCCTATTGACTGCCTGCTTTCCATCAAAACAATAGAAATAACCCAGATACTTTTAAGAATGTATGATTTGTTACATACCACATGCAAAATACTGCGATAATAGGAGCAGTCATTGTTATTGCAGTTATCGCGGGCATAGGGTTCTATCTGACTTCAAATCCTTCCCCTGCCATTACAACAACTGCAACCACCGTGCCCGTTAGCACGATTGCAACTACAGCTGCAATTACATCCACAGCAACAACTACTGCCCAAACGACTGCAAGTGAAGTTACAACCCCAACCACTACAATACAGCCCCACAGCAACAATCTTCAGGTTCCGTGGAAGATGGCAGGCGGAAACTATACTGTGCAAAACCAGCAATATTGCACATCGTCAAACCAGCAGGCAAACGGCGCACTCCAGCTCGACCTTTACTCCAATGCCCCTGTCAACTACTCCTCGATCGGCAATGGCCTTAGGCCGATTGCAGTGTTTGTGCACGGCGGGGGGCTCATGACAGGCGACAAGTCCTCTGTCGGATCAGATTCGCCAGTCTTTGCAACCATAGTTAACTACCTAATAAGCAACGGCTTCATAGTCGCATCGCTCAACTACAATCTCGCGCCCTCATTTAAGTATCCCAACCAGACCGACGATGTCCTGTGCGCTGTAAGGTTCCTAAGGTACTATGCCAAGAGCTTTGACGGCAATCCAGACCAGATTGCAGTGTTTGGCGACAGCTCTGGCGGCCAACTCGCCACCGCAATTGGCGTAACAAATGGGACCGCCCCGTGGGAGAATGAAGAAGGGCTGCAGATATTTGGTGCCACGAATCTAACCGCGCTGCAGTACCTGGATATTCCAACAAAGCCTCAGGTCGTCGGCGATTTCTACGGCAGCATAAACAACACAATGCCTCCCGGATACACAGAGCAGCAGGTCCAGCAGATGATGCCGCAGACGTACCAGAATATTGTGGCTGTTTACAATTACAATGCCACCTTGATGTATGAGGGAAGCCCGGCCCAGTTCGTAACAAGTGGCGAGCCTCCTTTCCTGATCTTTCAGGGCAACAACGACACAATGGTCCCGTCATACATCTCAAAGGATTTCTATGACAACCTAATCGCTCACGGCGACACTGCGACCCTGATAATAGTGAACAACTCCGACCACCGCTTCGTGCCTTCGCCTTCGACAAGCCAGCTGCACCCGGGCCTTGCGTACATAGCCAATTATACAGTTTCGTATTTCAAGAAGATAATATAGTGAGGATATGCAAAAGCCGATGATGATAGGTGTTGCCGTTGTAGTGCTCATCTTGGCTGGCGCAGTCTCTTACACCGCAATAAACCATGTACAGCCTTCAAACGGGAACGGGGGCGTTGCAGTTCCGCACCGCAACAGGACAACCAATTCCACATTAATCCCAAACACGACCAACTCCTCCCATAGCGGCTATGGTTCGGCTCAGGGCAGTTCCATTGCGCCAAAGGCCACGGTGACGCTGCAGCAGGGAACGTTCGGCAAGGTTTACGTCGGACAGACTCTCATCGTTGGCAATGTGACTATAAACGTCCTTGGCATAGAGCAGAACAGCTCCACGGCAGTTCTTAACATAACGACAGCGTCAGGTGTACTCAGCGATGAACTTCTTCAAGCCCTGCAATATGTTAGCTTAGGCAGCAAAGGCGGCAGCCCGTATCTGCTTCTCGCATCTGTTGCCTCCTCTAATTCTCAAGGCAACCAGAACTGGGTCAATCTAAGCGTTTCGCCTGCCGTGCCGGAGGGCTTCTTTCAGTCTCAGAGCCCCTCAAGCAGGCAGTTAGGAAGCAACAACACATCATATCACGGCAATCAGAGTATTAGTGAGGGCACCGTGGTCAACGAGCTGCGAGATCCGCAGCTTCAGGCGTGCGGCACAAACAAGGCGTTCTTCAACACTACCCCGCTTAGCACTGCCAACTTTACCACCTTTGCGCCACTCGGCTGGTCAAGCCCGGGCGGACACGTACTGCCTTCGAACCACGGCGGCTTTTACATAAGGCAGCTGTCTGGATCAGGTTCTGATGTTACTCCGGCAAACGTTCCGGTCGTCTCGCCGGGCAATGTAACGGTCTTTGAGATAATAGGCCAGCAGTACCTAAATGTGAATCACCCACAAGATTACGCGATTTATATTGCACCGTGCGCAAACATCACATTCTACCTCGGCCACGTCCAAGAGCTATCGGAAAAGCTATCCGCCGCCTACACCGCACCGTTTGTCAACTGCCAGAACTCCACAGCAGACAGTATTGAGATACGAACCTGCCAAAAGATGATGAACGTAACGTTCACGGCTGGAGAGCAGATAGGCAACATAGGCGGACAACCTGCAGGAACAGGCGGGGTCGAAGCTCTCGACCTTGGGGTGTACGACTATACGCTGCAACCAGCAGGCTTTGCGAACCAGTCAAGATACGATGCGCAGCAGCTCCATGCGGCATGCCCTCTCAACTACTTCACCAGCAGCATACAAAGCTACCTCTATGACAATAGAATCGGGGTCCAAGGCACTATAAGAAACGAGCAGCCGCCCTGCGGCTCATTCATGCAGGACGTCCCAGGAACTGCAATAGGCAATTGGTTCCAAAAAGGCACCCCAACGCCATACACTAACGAAGGGTCGCTGATCTCACTGATACACGACGACTTCCAATCGGGCCAGGAGCTCTTCTCCATAGGGCTGCAGTCCAACATAACCGGCCTTGCAGGAGTCACTTACTACTTCAGCACCCAAAGCACCGGCAACGTGAACAGAGAATTCGGCAATGTGACTGCAGACGGGCAGATATATTGTTATGATTCCTTCACGGACAGCTACAGCGGCGGCAACAGCGTTCCCGGAACGATACTTCTGCAGCTCACAAATGCAAATTCTTTGCGCATAGAATATCAGAACTCGGGCTCATGCGGCAGCGGTCCGTGGAGCTTCGGTTCGCAGTATTCGGACTTTTATAGATGATATTTAGGTGAATAGATGGATTTGAGAATAGGACTTGCAATCGTTGTGATAGCGGCTGTGGCCGGAGTGGCATATCTCCTAATGCAAAATGTAGCGCCCCCAAGCGCAATTACGACGCAGAGCACAACCGTCCCACAGGCGACGTCCTCCACATCGGTTCTGACAACAGTATCTACTATCTCAACTGCAACCACTACCATAAGTCAATCATCGCAGCAAAATTCTACGCCGCAGACGCAGAATCCTACCCACATAGTCGTATCTAACCCTGTCAATCTCTCGCAGATATCTCAGATAAGCAAGTTCCGCAGCTGTGCGGGGCACGATTATTCCGGATACGATGTGCAGGGCTATAACGAGACCCAAAGGTCGATGAAGCACTACTTCACGCCTAATGCACAGTTCCACGGCAGCGTTGGCAAAATAGAGGAGTTCGCTCCATACAATGGAACAGTAGAGTACATGCAGGAGGAGCAGACGCCTGTGGGCAAGCAGGTGTGGATAGGCTATAGCTCTTCAGGGCCGCAGTATGGATACACACCACCTGGCCTTTGGAATGTCGTGTTCTTCCACATGGACCCAATAGCTGGCCTAGCTGTCGGATCCCATGTCACCGCAGGTGAACTGATAGGCTACGCCAACCAGACCAAGCCGGTAAATCAGACTTTCGACATCGCCTTCGAACAGTACAACGGTTCAAACGGCGTATACCACCAGGTTCTTGACTCAATATTCAACCACATGTCCCCAGGCGTGCTTGCTCAGTACGCCGCCGTCGGGGTCAACCAGAGCGACATAATAATACCGAAGGCATACAGGGACGCAAATCCATGCAACTTCAACGTCTACAATCCAAACGACACAGTGACGCTGAAGTGACTATAGCGCAGCATCGCAACTAAAAAACGTT
>JAGWHG010000001.1:19931-36840 GCA_028866975.1 Microcaldota archaeon
ATCAGCCTTTTAAATGGGCCCCGAATAGTCAGTTACGTACACCGAATCTGGCGATAGTTGCATGCACCGCAAAGCAGATGACTCACGAAACCTGGAACTCTTTGTAGAGAAACTGGTCTCTTCGGGTATTAGTGCCGACGCACTTGCAAACCTGCATAACATCGACACAAAAACGGAAAAGCAAATTCTCAAGGTGCTAGAGGGCAAGGAGTTCAGGGCCCAATTTCCTATTCTCTCGATGGAGTTGTTTAAGTCGCTGCCCCATTCCTATTCGATAGCCTACGAATTCGATTCCTTGGCAGAGGCAAAGAGAATCCTGGACCTAGAAGGCCTGTCTGCCAAGCGCACCTGATGCTACTTCTTTATCCCGACAACCTCTATCCTAAAGACTAGCGTCTGGCCTGCCAGCGGCGGGTTGAAGTCCACGGTGACAATCGAACTGTTCAGCGCAGTTATTGTTCCTTGTTCGGTAGTTCCGTTGGCGCTCTTTGTCACGTGCATTCCTACTTGCAAACCAGATTGGTTGGCGAAAAGCGTTATTGGTACGCTTACTATCAGTGCGTTGCTCCTATATCCATAAGCCTCGCTAGGTGGTATTGTCAGCGTCCTGTTTTGGTAGAGTGACATTCCAATCACGCCCTGATCAAACCCAGGTATGACTTGCCCTGCCCCCACTACGAACTGCAACGGGCTGCCATGATAAGAGCTTGCATCGAACACAGTCCCATTTAGGAATGTGCCAGTGTAATTGACCTCGACAGTGTCTCCTGCAGCAACTGTCTGCGCACCGACGCTTCCAAAAGCCAAATAAGCGCCTATCAGCACCACTGCCACGACTATGGCTATCGCATAAATCGGCTTTACCACAACTTTCTGTTTTTTCTCTGCATGCCCGTGCTCATGCGCATGCTCCTTGTGGCCCGCATCATGCGCCTTGGCGTGTTCTTCTGCCATTGTATCGCAAGAAATACGCTTCCTACTTACTTAAGGCTTTCTGCTAGCTTGTCAAAGGATTCGTTCCAACCCTGCGCCGCCTGCTCGAGCATCTGCCCTTCAGGCACGCCAGGATACCTAAGAGTTAGCTGCGTCTTGCCGCCCTTCTCCTCAAGCGTAATCGTCGAAATTGTTTCCATCGGCATTCCCGCCATGCCATAGTAGGCAGAAGAAACTACGTTTCCCTTCTCATCAGAAAAGCTGTCCACCACGACAATCTTTTTCATCGGCACAATCTCTTTGTAAGTCCCGGTGCTCCAAAAATCCTGCCTCCCCATCGCCTTTGCAATCTCTTCAGACGCCCTCATGCAGTATAGATATTTGCCCCCGACCCTAAAGTCCATCTTGACAATCGGCGCACTAAAGCCCCTCGGTCCCCACCACTTCATAACCTCCCTAGGTTCTGTAAGCGCCCTCCAAATCCGTACAACCGGCGCGTCAAATGTCCTCTCGATATGCAGCTCTTTAGCCATGGATTTCACCTTCCTCTGCTCCTTCTCGGCTGGAACAATCCAACAGTGTTGCCTTCAGGATCCAATCCTATCGCAGAGAAGCCTACGTTTGGTATATCCGCCTTGCCCATTATAATTTTGCCGCCTGCCTTCTTGAACTTCTTTATCGTTGCGTCTATGTTGTTTGTGCCAACAAAGTTCCTCGGCCCCTCTTTCTTGACCCTCTTATACATTCCCCCTCCAAGAGCTCCCTTTCGCGAACCGGTCTTGACCAGCATGTATTTCATGCCCTTCATTCCGGAATCGGTTATCTTCCATCCAAAAACGCTGGAATAGAACCTGCCCAGCTTCGCCAGATTCCTTGCCGGAATCTCAAAGTGTATTATTTCGTGCCCCATACTTTCACCGAGGATAAGTCACCTCACAAATATAAATATCTTGAAAAGATTTGCAGGATTGACGAACTTCGAATTTCACTTTGCCCCTTCCGCCTTCGCATCCTGCGCAATCTTCTTCTTGGCCAGTTCCGTATTTCGTATGTAGAAGATGATCGCGTTAGCATGTCCGTGGCCAAGCTTCTCGTCTTTCTTGAGCCATGCGAGTAATTCTGCGTACTTTGCCAAACCTTTCTTCTTTGCTGTTGCCTTATAGTATTCCGGCCCCTTTCCAGTCTCGGCCCTAATATTGTCGATGTATGCCTTGTATGTCATTGCCCTGCGCCTTTTTTGAGGACCAACAGCTCCCTTGCAACCATCTGGTCCTGCCTGTGGTATATCATCCTTTTCGAATCCGCATGTGCAAAACTGACCCTTAGATAGCCCAGGCTCTCTAGCTGCCCTATAATCGGCAGATGCACAAAGCCCTGCCTCATCCTCCATGCGGGTATTGCAATGCAGCATCTCGACCCTTCAGAAAGCTGAGGCCTTAGGTTGACAAGGAATTTCCTAACCAGCATGTCGCATTCCTTCACCACCCTATCCAGCTCCCTCTCATTGGGCGGCCTTGTCATGTGGGGCCCAAGGTATACTTCAGTGACCACGCTATCGAAATGATTCTTCCATTTCTGGACAGTTGCATCAGCGCAGCCTAGCCATTGGATGTCAATGCCGAGCTTGTATTCTGTGCCAAGCCATTTTAGGTTCGATTTCGTATACTCTACCATTTTAGCGTTCTTGTCGCTTCCCATCACCTTGGCGCATTTAAGTGCAGCTTCCATCAAGACCACGCCAGTTCCGCAGAATGGGTCCAGAACAGTCATTCCCTCCCTAACACCTGCTAGATTTAGCATCATCTGGGCCAGCTTTGGCGGCAGCATTCCGATCTTAGTGTCCCTGCCGGGCCTCTCATAATCCCTCTTGGAATAGCTCTCAATGTCTTGCACATAGACTGTCCTGGCCAGATACGTCTCTTTTTTGTTTCCAACAAGTATGAATTCGAATCCAAAATCCCCAATCAGCTTGTTGTGTATCACCTGCGCGCTGTTGAGATCAAGCCCCTTGCCAATCGTTATTCTGATGCGCTTGCCCTCGTTCTCAGATTTCCTTTTTATGTCAAAGGAAAGGCGGTGCATCTGCCCCTCGCTCACCTGCATGCCATAAGCGCTCAGACCCAGGCCGATTCGGGTCTGCGCCCTATTGTTTACAATCTGCTTGACAATGGCATTGCGCGATGCCGAATAAATCTTGTTCATCCTGGAAGATGGTATCTTGATCACCATCTCTGCTATCTTCATCGAGCCGCCAAGGGTCCTGCCCAGCTCCTCGCCATACTTTGCATCCACCATTGCGCAGCCATAGGAAATCTGCCGTACAGCATCCCCTCCGAACAGCGCTTCAAGCTCGGCAAGCCCGAGCGCAGGCTGGCGTCCAAGTACGAAAATCAGCATATCCCTATCATCTTAAACAGAAGACGCCTCGGTCGGGATTCGAACCCGGGTTTCCAGCGTGACAGGCTAGCGTGCTGACCACTACACTACCGAGGCTTGGATATTACTTTGGCTATTAATGGTTAAAATGGTTTGTTTTTAGGGGAATTAACAGTGCCAATTGCGTAAAATAGCATTCCCGTTGGTGTGAATCGAACACACAACCTGCCGGTTTCTGACATCACTAAATGCCAGTATCAGGCTACAGCCGGCCGCTCTACCTTTGAGCTACAACGGGATATAGGATACATCTCCTTGCAGATTAATATTAATAACGATTGCTAGGGCCATGAATTGTACAAAACCATTATCATAGTATAAAAAGGGGTCAACTGATGTAGTCGTGTTGTGGCATGGACTTTGGGGCTAAGATATTGGCAAAAACGGGATACACCGAATCCCAAGCTGTCGGGGACAAGCTGATTCTTGAGGTATTGGACCGGGCAAAGCAGTTCCCGTACAAAAACTACTTTGACAAAAACAAGGACCTGATAATAATCAAGCAGGTGCACGGCAGCGGCGTAAACTATTACATAACCGAGCATGGCGACAACACCAAGCTGTGGGATCTGCTCGATACAAGGACAAGAACATTCGGAAACAGGTATTTCGTCAGCGAAAGGGAATTCAACCTGTATCTTCATCACGAAGGGGGACAGTTTAGCAGGCTGATGCAGCTGTGGATATATCCAGATCCAGAAACAGGAATACCGGTGGCAAAGGAGAGCGATACCAACGGAGCCTACAGGAAGTTTGCCGTGCTGCAGCACATTTTCAACCAAATAATCCTCGAGGAAAAGCAAGCCATGGAAGATGCAATCGAGGCACAAAAGTCGAAGTTGAAGGAAAGAGACGGTGAGATCGGCGCAGCGCTCGAAAAAACATTCCGCAACTGATAGCATGGCAATCGACACAAAACAACCGAAAGGGGCTCAGGCGCCAGACCCAGAGCAGATAATAACCAGCATCCTGCGCAAGGCCGACTCAGATTCCGGTATGCTCTTCAAGTCAAAGCCGATAAGGTTCATAGTGCACAAAGGCAAGGAGATCCATCACGCAATTGTTGATGGGCCGTACAACATACCTTCTGCAATGAGGGACAAAATAGAGCAATCCAAGCCTTCAGAGCTTGTACTCACGCACGAAGAGCAGAGCGAGTTTTTAAAGGCCAACGGTAACGTGATAACGGTTGTGGTGAGCATCGCAACAGTTGGTTCCGAATTTCTTGTAAGCATCGATGGCGACAACGCAGGGGTGCTTGAGCCCGTGGTCACAGAAGCGCTCAATAACCAAAACATCCCCGTTGCAAAGACATACACGACCGCACTTTGGACTCCTATAGGGGAGGGGATAAACGTTTACAACGAAGTCTTCGCCTCCATTTACGATACGATAAAGTTCATGGGCGAACAGGGCATTTTGGATGATGACTGCGGCATAGTACCGGTAAAACGCGCAGACTCAATAGAATGGAGAATACTCCAAAACTTCAAAGAAAACGAGACCATCCTCAACGGGACCCACCCGGATATAGACTGGGATGATCCCCCAACATACAATGAGAGAATAAACATGATCGATGCAGATGATCTCATTGCAATTATAGTAAGGAATGGAAACACCCTAGACATAATATCAAAGAATGAGAAGGGCAGGCTCTTTGCAAAGTTCTTCGAGTATTCGCATATGCAGGGTATAGAGGATTATTTCCCCGGGCAAATAGTAGAGCAAGGCAGAATAGTAGACTTCGATTCCCACCTAAGGAACTAAATCATCGGCATAGAAGCGTTTAAAACCTACTCCTTAGTAATATAACCATGCCCACCACTTCAAAGACGGGCAAGGTTAGCTCTACTGCTAGCAATGGCAAGGCCACCGGCAATGGCAAGGGTAAAATACAGTTCGGCATAAGGCCAAAGCCAAAGAGGGAGCAGCCCAGCTACAAGGCAACGCCGCTCTATCTCTACAAATTCAAGGACATGCTCCGGCAGCTAGTGTCTGCGCAGAACTTCCCTGACGCGGTGGCTGCGATATTTGCGCTCATAAGCGTTTCAGCCGCGCTGCCGCTCTTTCCAATTCCAGCGCTTGCGATACTCTCGCTCTTCACTGCGATAGTGACGATGCTCCAGCCCTTGATAGGGCTGATGGTGCTTTTGTTCACCACCTTCCCGATGTTTCTCTACCAGGTACCGCTTATAGCCTGGCTCTTCACCTTGTTCATGAGCATGTCGTTTCTGCTCGGATACAAGCACTACAGATCGATAATCTTCATCTACGCGCTGCTGGCGCTGCCATTCTCGATATTCGGCTGGCTGCTCGAATTGCCGCTTTTCATCCTCACAATACTGACAATCGGCTTCAAGAGAGGGGCAGTGGCTGCGATAGTGACCATATTGATAGTGGCCATGTCATCGGGGCTAACAGGCCTGCAGAATTCTGGCGGGATAGTGTTTAGCAGCAACCAGACCTTTTCGCAGGTGGTTTCGCTGCATGCAAGTCCTTTCCTTGTGCCTTCTAAACCCGCGCCAGACATATCAAGCTTCTCGCAGTCCTTCGGCGCAGCTGCGTCGATGTTCTTCAGCTACGATGTATCCTCCCGTATATTCCAAGGTCTTGCGCTCGCAGGCATGGCAATCGTGACCAACCTTCTTGTAGTCGGCGTGCAGCTGCTTGTCTGGGTCTTTGTGGCATTCATGATCAGTACGTATGCCGTGCGCAGCAGGTCTAAGTACAAGGGGACCGAAGCCAGCCTCTTCGGAGCTGTGATAATAGTGGCATATGTCGCGCTCTCATACTTCTCAGGACAGCAAGTCAGCATGCTGCCGATAGCCAGCTTTTTCGTGGCTCCGCCTATACTCTTCATTTTAGAATACAACGAAATCACCGTGGTAAGGGCTCTTGAGGTCATGAAGCAGGACTTTAGGGGCAGGTTCGGGGAGATGTTCGAAGACATCACCACGGGCACAAAGGAGACTTTCGATGACATCGCCAACTACGACGATGTCAAAAAGGAGCTCAAGGAAGCAGTTCTTGCGCCTATAGAAAAACGCGAGCTCGCAGGAGCTTTCAACATAAAGCCAGCCAAAGGCATACTGCTCTTCGGCCCTCCCGGAACCGGAAAGACCTTCATAATGAGGGCGCTTGCAAACGAGCTGAGGGCAGGATTCTTCTACATTAAAGCGTCGCAAATAATCTCTCCCTATCCCGGCCAGAGCGCACAGGCGATATCTCGCATATTCGACGTAGCAAAGAAGCATGCTCCGGCAATCATCTTCATCGACGAGATCGACAACATAGCAAGCAGCAGGGAGATACAGGAGAGCGAATCCGGCAGGCAGATGCTCTCTACGCTTCTTAGCGAGCTCGACGGGTTCCAAAAGATAGAGGGAGTCGTGCTTGTGGGCGCAACCAACGTTCCGCAGATGCTAGACCCTGCGATCATGAGAACGGGAAGGATGGACAAGATAATCTACATGCCGCTGCCAAATGCGGCAGGCAGGAAAAAGATCCTTGAGATGTACTTTAGGCACCTCCCAGTAGTGGAGGGAATAGACTACGCAAAGCTCGCAGAGATCACCGACAGGTACTCTGGCGCCGACATAAAGAATCTTTCTGAGAACGTTGCAAGGGAGGCAGCAGAGGACTCTGCGGGAAAGGGCAAGGTGCTCAAGATAACAATGCCAGACATAGTCCGAATCATAAAGGTGACAAAGCCATCGACGTCTCTTGCGCAGATAGACAAGTACAACACGTTTAGGATGGACTACGAGAGAAGGACGCACCAGGGCGCAGCTGTCGAGATACCACAAGCAGTGTCAGTAGATCAGGTTGTCGGCATGGAAGAGGCAAAGAAGGCGCTGCACGAAGCAGTCGAGGTGCCCATACTACACCCGGAGCTCCTCAAGAAATACGACATAAAGAACATCAAGGGAATTCTGCTCTTCGGCCCTCCCGGAACCGGAAAGACGATGCTGATGCGGGCAGTTGTGAGCGAGATGGGAGATGTGCACCTAGTCACGCTCTCTGGTGCAGAGATCAGCAAATACGGCCCTGAGAGGGCGATAGAGGCGATAAGGCAGACGTTTGATAGGGCAAAGGAGAACGCCCCCGCAATAATATTCATAGACGAAATCGATGCGGTGGTGCCTGCAAGAGACACGGCATCGGAAAAGGGGATGCAGTTCACAGGCGAATTTTTAGAGGAACTAGACGGCCTCAAGTCCGAATTCAACATAGTCTTGGTCGGCGCGACCAACAGGCCGGACATGCTCGACACCGCGCTGCTGCGTCCCGGAAGGATAGACAAGATAATCTACACCGCGCCGCCCAATGCGGAGGAGAGGGAGCAGATATTTAGGCTAAATTTGGAGAAGGTCCCAATAAAAGGCGCAATCGACTTTGCAAAGCTTTCGAGCATGACACAGGGCTACACCGGCGCTGACATCGCCAACATCTGCAGGCAGGTGAAGATGAATGCGCTCGAAGAGAGCCTGCGGCAGTCAGAAGAAGCGGGCGTGTCGATGGAGATGCTATCAAAACTCGTGGAGAACACCAAGCCCAGCGCGCCATCGCTGGTGGTCGGAAGGTACTTATCATTCCTTGCAAAGTACGGTCAGAGGTAAACTTTTGCAAGTCAGTGCCTCAGCCTTGCCCTAAGCGATTCCCCAACCAATATCCTCGAGGATTCGTTGAGGTATAGTTCGGATTTCCCATTCCCCTGCCGCACCTGCGCGAATTCTATCTTCACAGGGTCTCCGGGGTGCGCAATTACTATGTCTCGCACGGCATTGCCAATAACGCTGACCTTGATCGTAGACGGGCCATCGGTTATGGTGAAGTTGCACGAGTCGTTGTCCCGGCTTATCGAGAATATCGAGTGGTTCACCCTCCCTATTGAGACTATCCTGCCTATGACGTCGACTTCCCGCTGCCCATCAAGCAGGCTGAAGTCGTTTATGCCGCTGTTTGCCGCATAGGTCCTCTCGATGGTTGAGTGGGCTATGCTTGATAGCTCAAAGCCGTTGTAGCCCCTCTTTACCAGGAATTTTCTGGCAAGGATCCTATCACCGCGTTCTATCGGCACGGTGTTTGCAAGGTCGAGCTTGTGCTGAAAAAGTATCATGCGCGCATTCTCACCCTGCGTGCCGAGCACAACAACGCGTATCGGTATGTTCACTCCCCCGATCTCAACTTCGCGGGTGTTGTACACCCGATAGACATACTCCTCTATGTCAACAAGCGTCTCCACGCGGACCCGTTCCCTTATCAGATCCTCTATCTTTATCGTAGTCGCCTTAGGGCTTTGGGGCATCGTATCTGCGCCCGCCGCCATGGTTCGATCCTCAGCAATTTTGGTGGCAACATTGCTGCTTATCATTCCAAAGTGCTCGTCTACGACCTCGCTAGCAGAAACCAAAGAATCATCCCACAAGATATGTTCCTGCGGCATTTGCAAGGCCAAGCAGCAGGTTCGGATAAACGCCAAGCACTATTGTGAGAAGGACGCATGCAAGCACCACAAAGGCAACGTTCCTGTGCATTTTCATCTGCGATACGCCACTCTTTTCGCTGTACATTGCAGACACCACCCTGAAATAATAATACACCGAAATGATGCTGTTGATTATTCCAATTATTGCGAGCGGGAGCATGTTGGCATATACTGCGCTGGAGAACAACAGGAACTTCCCTATGAAGCCGATCGTCAGCGGGGTGCCTATAAGGCCAAGCAGTATTATCGCCAGCGAGAACGAAGCAAAGCCGTTCTCCTTGTGCAGCCCTATGTAATCGTTTATCTCGTGCCGATTTCTGCTCTCCATGAACAGCACAATCGCAAGGGCGCCTATGAACATTATCATGTGCGCAGCTATCTGGAAGAGCGCCGCTCCAAGCGCGTATGCGGTCGCAACCGCAATCCCGATCGAGATGTAGCCTGCATGGGCGATCGAAGAGTATGCCAGCATCCTCTTCACGTTCTTCTGCGCAAGCGCGGCAAGGTTGCCGTAGAACATCGTAAGTATCGCAAGCGCGTATATTATCGGAACGAAGGTCGTCTTGTAGGCGACAAAGAGCAGGAAGAGCACCTGCATCAGGGCAATGAACCCAACCTTCTTGTTTATGCCGCCTATCAGCGCAGTGATATAGGTGTTTGCGCCCTGGTAGACATCGGGAACCCAGAGGTTGAATGGAAACAGCGCAGAGTCGAAGGCAAGCGCTGCTATCAACACCGCAAGTGCGCCGAGCGCCAGAAGGCCTGTCGTGACGTTTCCAGACAGCGCGACGCTGCCAGAAGAGCCGAACACCATCACCATTCCAAATGAGAACAGCGCTATCGCCACCGATGCCAATATGAACAGCTTCACGCTCGCCTCTATCGCCACCCTCTTGCTAAGAAGCATGGCAAATATCGTCGGTATGCTCATGAGTTCGAGCCCTATGAATATCGACACAAGGGAAGTGGACATCGCCACCATGTACATTCCCATCAGCGCAAACACGCTGAGCAGCGAGAAGTTCGAATAGCTCGCATCCTTTGCGTATGCAAGTATGTTCACAAGTAAGACTCCGACTGTGAACAGCAGCGATACGAACAGCGAGAACGGATTGGCGCTGAACAGGTTCAGTGCGGAATAGTTGTCGCTTGCAATAAGCATGATCACAAGCCTGGCTATGAGTATTAGCATGAATATTACCGCTATGGCGAACTGCGCCCTCACCTTCCGCATGGCAGCCGCCACAATGCTGAAAAGAATCATCAGCGCAGCTACCAGCGCCAAAACGTAGAAGTCAGGTATCTGCGAGGGCAATGTTAGTGCAAAGATAAAATCACCGCAATCATTATTATCGTCAGGCCCGCAAGCGTGGCAGCAGCGTAGAGGTTGACTGATCCTGTCTCAATGTGCCGCACGGCGCCCCCAAAAGCTGACGCCAAATGTCCAATCCCATCAAACGCAGCATTCAGCTCAGAATCTGCATACTCGAAAGCGCCAGCGATATAGTATCCAAACATGCCTATGTAATAGTAAAGGCCGTTGAAGAGGTTCCTGTTCCCCAAAATTGATTTTGCAAGCAGCAGCGCCCTGTTCTTCGATTCAGCATATTTGCCTCTGTAATAAAGAGCGTATGCGGCCACAAGTGCGATTGCCACAAGCAGCGTCTCTATGCCAATATCCGCAAGTCCCGCTGCACTTGCGCTTGCAATAGCATATCCGTACGACTTCATCGATGCGGCAACATCGCCAACGTAGTTGACGAGGTACGAAGTTGCAAGGCAGAGTGCAGCCAAAAGGAATACCGGGATCTTCATCGACATCGGAATCGTGTCGTATCCCAGATCAAGCTTTGCGCCTATTCCACGGTTCGTTATCCTCTTTGTCGGCAAAAAGAACCATCTGAAGATGAAGAGGGCGACAAGTATGTCAACTAGGAGCATGAACGCATAGGCGTACATGTTGGACTGCGCGCTTTCCAGCGCAATGTTGGAGAAGAAGCCATTAAACGGGATGAATCCCGCCAGCGCAAGAACGCCAAAGAGCGCGCTTATCAGCAATGGCTTGTTGCGCGTTGCATTCCTCATCTCTGTTATGTCATCGGTGTTGTTGACCTTCATCAGCGTCCCGGAATAGAAGAAGAGCAGCGCCTTGTAGAATGTCTGCGCAAAGAAGAAATACACGGCAGCTGCGTATGCGCCTATGCCGAGGGCAAACATCATCAGGCCAAGTTCTTCAACAGTGGAGTATGCAAGCACCCTCTTCACATGCCTGCTGACTAGCGCATTTGATATTCCAACAAGTGCGGTTATCGCGCCGATGACTGCAATTGCCATCAGAAGCGACTTGCTTCCAATAAAGAGTGGAAATAGCAGCATTATGAGGAATACCCCGGCCTTGACCATAGTCGAAGAATGGAGGAAAGCGGACACCGGCGTCGGCCCTTCCATTGCAGCAGCAAGCCATTCCTGGAATGGGAACTGCGCAGATTTGGTCATGACCGCTATGAGTATGAGCACAAGCGCAGCAGTGCTAGCCTGCACAGTGCTAGATATTATGCCGGAGAAGTCAAGCGTGCCATAAGTTGCAAACAGTATGGCCATCGCAGCGAGCATTGCGATGTCCCCTATCAGTATAATCGTTATCGTCTTCCTTGCTGCGTGGTTCGCGGCGTCTTTGTAGTTCCAGAACCCTATGAGCAGGTAGCTTGTAACGCTGAGGAACTCCCATGCTATGAACACAAGCAAAAAGCTGCCAGATACGGAAAACGCAAGCATGGCGGCTTGGAACGCCAAAATCTCTATATAAAAGCGCCTGTTCTCAGACAGCACATTCATGAAGCCGAGCGAGTAAAGCACGACCAACGGGCCTATTATTGATACCAGTGCGAAGAGAAGGAAGTTTATCGGCAGCATGCTGGCAACCACGTTGAACTGCGCGTTACCGACCGAAAACCAATTCATGGCCTCTGTGCTGCCAATTTGCCCTGCAAAGAGCGGCACGAATGCAAGTGGCAAGAGCGATCCGAGCAGCGCAATGTACTTTATCGCCTTAGTCTCCTTCCTTAGAAGGCCTATGATAAGTATCGCCACAAGGAGCGGTGCAAGACTTAGTAATATCGGAATCATAAATCAACCCTTCAGCTGCGTCAATTTCTTAAGGTCGAAATCAATGACCTTATTTTTCATATATACATAGAACGCCACAAGGCCGACCACCTCGACGCTTGCAACTGTCCAAATCGAGAGCAGTATCGTAAAGAACGTGCCGCTTATCGCAGGTGAGTAAGTAAAATAGCCTGCTAGCGCCGTTATGCTGCCAGCAAACACCAGCTCAAGCGAGAGGATCGTTACGACAAAGTGCCTGCTTGCGACCGCCCCTGCAAGCCCGGCTACAACGAACATGCCGCCTGCAATGCTGAAATAGTACAAAGGAAGCATCAAACCACCATCTTCACTACTCTCTTCATCATTATTATGCTGCCTATCGCAGCCGCGAACATCAGAAATATCATGGCCCCTATGAGCGCGATGCTGCCCGAAAGCGACGCCGCAATCTCCTGCGCCACATTTGGTAAAGTCGCAAGACCCTGCTGGCTCGGAACGCCAAGGACATAGAAAAATATTGCCGCCAGAACGACAAATGCGACTGAGAAGCCGAGCGGGCTGACATGCCTGAACTGCGCATGCCTATCTGATGCAACCGCGACAACAAGATACGTCGAAAGTCCACCAACCAAGATGAACAGCTGGAAAAGCGCAATTGCGGTGAGCGAGAGAATCAGCATGAAGCCAGCAACAACCGCAAACACGATCGCAAGTGATATCGCAGCCTTGAACAGTTCGCGAGAGCGCATCAGCATTACGCTCGAGAGTGCGCCGGCAACAATAAGCAGCACGAAGGCTAAAACTTCTGCGTAGTCCACGTTCTCACTCCAGCTCTTCGGGGCGCTTTATCAGCTCCCTTCGATCATACGCCTCCAGTTCGTTGTTCTTTGTCAGCACAAGGCACTTGGTCGGGCACACCTCCTCGCACAGTTCGCAAAAAAGGCACCTCTCAAGGTTGATTTCTGGGAACACCTTAGGGCCCCTTTCAGTCTCTGCCGTAACCATCGTTATCGTCTGGTTAGGGCAGATGTGGGCGCATGCGCTGCAGTTTATGCACGTCTTCATGTCCAGCCTGTGAATCCCGCGGTAGTTGTCAGGGAGCGTCTCCCTAAAATCGGGGTAGTCTACTGTGAACCTGCTCTCAAAAGCCTTTTTCGCAGTCTCAAGGATCGGGTTTGACATTCCACCACTACAACTTCTTATGATAACTATAAAAGGATTTCAACTATACGACGGCAATCGCAAGCAGAAATACCCACAGCAAATTTATTATCGACAACGGCACAAGCCAGATCCAGCCCAATCGCAGTATCCGATCAAGTCGCATCCTCGGCGTTGTCGCCCTTACAATAACCACAAAGATTGCAACTGCAAGCACCTTGATCGCAAGCCATACCGATGGCGGCAGATAAGGCCCGTTCCATCCGCCGAAGAAGAGCAGCACAATTAGCATGCTGCCAACAAACACCCTGGTGTAGTCTATGAAGAGAGCAATCGCGTAGAGCGGCGCGCCGACATCCGTAAGCCAGCCTGCAATCAGCTCGGAGTCCGCCTCCCTTAGGTCAAACGGCGGCCTCTCAAGCTCTGCGAGCAGGGCTATGAAGAATACAACGAATCCAAGAGGCATCAGCGCGACGTACCACAGACTTGACTGCGCGCTGACAATCGAAATGAAGCTAAAGCTCTTTGCAAGCATGGCAACAGATGCAATCACGATGAACAGGGGTATCTCATAGCTTATCAGCATCATCACTGATCTCTGCGCGCTAATCGATGCGAACTTGTTGCCGCTTGCCCATCCGGCGATGAATATCAGTATCGGCACAAAGGAAATCAGCACAAACACAATCAGCAGCCCTAGCGTTAGGTCAACGCCGTAGAACGATGGAGTTAGCGGCAGCACCTCCGCAGAGAGCGCAAATATCGCAGCCACAATCGGCAGGCTTCCCAAAAATAGGAGCCTGTTTGCGTTCGCAGGTATTATGTTCTCCTTTGCAAAGAGCTTTAGAAAGTCTGCAGCGTTCTGCAGCAATCCATACTTTCCAACCCTCGTTGGCCCGTGCCTGAGATGAATCTTTGCAACAAGCTTTCGCTCTATCCAGCCGAAGAGGTAATCGAATATCGTAACTATTATCATGACTGCGATCCCGACGAGCAGCGCGGCTATCCCGTAATTTATCGCAGCGCTTTGCGCGATCCCCAAAACGCCCTGTATGGCGGAGGCGATCTTGATGCCCATCGTTGTTATCAGCGAATCCATTAGATCATCTGTCTACGTCCGCAAGTACCGTATCGACGCTTGCAAGTATCGGGAACAAGTCCTGCAGCCTGTGCCCCCTTGGCAGGTGCTGCAACACAGATGTATTGATAAAGCTCGGAGCCCGAATTGAGAACCTGTAAGGCCGCTGACCTTCTGCCACCATATACATCATGACCTCGCCTCGCGGAAGCTCCCTTTTTACAACAACCTCCTTCTCCTTGGGCTGAGGGCCAATGAGCCTTATCGGCATGCCTATGGCGTCGCCCTCAGGGATCGTGTGCAGGCACTCACGCACCAATCTTATGCTCTCTTGCATCTCATCCATCCTTACCTTGTATCTGGCAAAGCAGTCGCCGCCGTTCTCGAACTGCGTCCTGAACCTGAGCTTGTCGTATACGTAATACGGGTAATTTGCCCTGATGTCAAAATCAATGCCGGATCCCCTAAGCGTCGGGCCAGTCACGCCCATGCTTATCGCCTCAGCTTTTGACATGACGCCGATGTTCTTCATCCTCTCCATGAAGACGGGGTTGGATTCAAGGTAGCTGCCGTATTCTTTTATCCTGTGCTCGAGATAGTCGAGCACCTTGTATGCGTGATTGGCAAATCCTGGCGACAAATCGCGGTTCAGCCCGCCCAATCTCATGTTCACATAGAACATCCTGCCGCCGGTAGCCTCTTCGAGCAGCCTGAGTATGATGTCTCGGTCCTTAAAGCACCACATGAAGACGCTGAAGAGCTGCCCGACATCGTTTATCGCAGTGCCGAGCCAGAGTAGATGGCTTGCAATCCTCTGCAGCTCTAGCTGTATCACCCTAATGTACTGCGCCCTCTCCTTCACCTCTATGCCCAGCGCAGCCTCGACTGTCGCGACGAATGCCTCATCATAAGAAATCGGCGCGACATAGTCGAGCTTCTCCATGTATGAGGGGCTCTGCATGTACATCCGAGTCTCCACGAGCTTTTCGACTCCTCTGTGCAAAAAGCCGATGTGCGGCTCGACATGCTTGACCGTATCCCCATCGAGCGTGACGACCAATCGCAGCACTCCGTGAGTGCTTGGGTGCACGGGCCCTATGTTGATTTTTGTTTCTGCCAAGACATCACATGAACGGTTTGTCTATCTTTATGACATTCTGCCTGCTGGCGCCCTTCTTTCCCTTCTTATCTGGTTCATTGTACTTTTCTGCGAACTTGACCGGCTCCATCCCCTGGTATGGCTTGCTCCACTCAAAAGCCTTCCGCAAAGGCGGGTCCTTTCCATCCCATTTCTCCAAAAGCAGCCTCTTTGCATCCCTTCCGAGGATTTCAATGCCAAACATCTCAGATAGTTCGCGCTCGTACCAGTCAGCTGCCATGTAAAGGTGAATTATCGTGGGCACTTTCGGGGCTTTGAGCGGCAGATCGAACCTTACAGTCTCCTCCTTGCCGGTTGACAGGTCTCTAAGGAAATACAGCGCCTCAAGCCGATCTTTCCAGTCGACTGCGGTTATCTTGACAAGGTATGTGTAGCCCTCATCGTGCAACCTCTCAATGGTCTCTCTGAACTGATCAGACTTTATCTTCAACAATCTTACCACCAATCTTCTCCTGCAGCTTCATCAGCGCCCCGAACAGGTTCTCAGGCCTAGGCGGGCAGCCGGCAACATAGACATCAACCGGCAGCACCTGGTCAATCCCCTGGATTATATTATAGCTCTCCCACCAAGGCCCCCCGCACGTTGCGCATTCGCCGTATGCAATCACGTATCTGGGTTCGGCCATCTGTTCGTAGAGCCTTTTCACCTCAGGTATCATCGCCTTTGTGACCCATCCTGCAACGATCATGACATCTGTCTGCCTTGGGGTCCCTCTAAAGAGCAGATATCCCCCCCTCTCGGCATCGACCCTGGCCGACCCGAAGTCTAAAAGTTCCATAGCGCAGCACGCAAGCCCGAACTGCATCGGCCAAAGCGAGCTCTTCCTTCCCCAGGTTATAGCGCCCCCTGCAATCGCCTTTGTCACATCGGAAAGCTTTGCAAACACCGCATTGATCGGCATCTTTCTGCCCTTGAGCGATTCCGCAACAAGGTAGTCCATCTCCTGCTTTGCGCTTGCGAACTGCTCTTGCGTATAAGGCGTTTCATCCATACGATGCACCAATTCCTTTGGAGTGCGCAAGCCCCATGGCCAGAGCAGCAAGCACGAAGCCGCCTGCGCTAATGCCAATGACTGCAAACCCGATGGCGCTGCCCACAATGTTAGAGACCATCGCCCATCCCAAGAGCACGACAACTATGAGTTCAAACCCAAGGTAGAGCGGAAAGTAATGGAGATAATCGTTGGTAATGTCCCTCCCGTGGCCAATCAGCTCCTCTGCGCTCTCGTAGTTTTTCAGCTTCACCGGGTTCTGAGTCGTCCTTGCCCCGATGAGTTTTGCAAGGAGAAGCATGCTCAGCGGCACGAACAGAGCAAGTGCAGTGAAAACAACGACTGTGACAGCATCCAGCGCCATGCTTCTACTACAGAATAAGAATTATTATACCTTCAGTGCCTGAAAGGATCGACTAGGCTGTGTACGTAGATTGCTCGCCTGCCAATCTCTATGGCAATCGCGCTCTCAACCCTATTCAAAAACTCCCAATCGCAATGCTTCTTGACAATGTCTTCTGGTAGCATCTTGGAACTGTTTTGCACATCAAGCT
>JAGWHG010000020.1 GCA_028866975.1 Microcaldota archaeon
GCCCAGGCTCGCAGAGCACGTCATAAAAAAGGAAGTTATTGAGAGATTCGGACTGCGCGATGACATGAAAAGGATATACGATCGCATAGGCACCGATAAGTTCATCGCAGAGTCCATAGCAAAATACCCCGGGATGAGGATAACAAAGAATCTCCCGTGGGAGACGACCGTCTGCTTCATCGTGTCTCAGTTCAACAACGTGAAGAGAATCCGAGGGATAGTGGGCAAACTAGTCGAGAACTACGGGGAGGTGCACGAGGGCTTTAACTCCTTTCCGACGCCGCAGGCGCTTGCCCAAGTTCCGATCAAGGAGATGATGGCAAAGTGCGGCACGGGCTTTAGGGCAAAATACATCATCGGCAGCGCCAAGATGTGCCTTGAGTCGCTGGATCTCGACTCCTTGCAACGCAAGAGCTACGATTCGGCAAAGGAGAGCCTGCTGGAGCTGCCAGGCATCGGCGACAAGGTGGCCGATTGCATACTTCTGATGGGATACAAAAAGCTCAACGCATTCCCGATAGATACCTGGATAAAGAGGGTCGTGGAGCGCGTCTACTTCAACGGCAAAAAGCAGAGCGTCAGAAAGATCCATGATTTCGCAGATGAGCGCTGGGGCAACTACGCAGGGTATGCACAACAGTATTTATTCCACCATGGAAGAATAAGTAAGGTAGTGTGAGCGGATGATACCAAAAATAGGCAATATAACCAAGGACCTCGAAAGGCTCCAGGCAAGGCAGGACAGGGTCATGTCTCTATCCAGATCGGTCATCAGGCTCGCAGGAGAATCGATTTCGAACATGCATGCAAAGAAGTACAGGGAGGTAAAAAAGCAGCTTGCCAGGCTCAAAAAGATGGTTTTGGAGCTCAAGGGGGCAGAAGGGGGCTTTGAGTACTATTCGATGCAGGCGCACCAAGAGTACGTCGAGGCGAGCATGCTCTATAGCATAATCACAACCGGCAAGGTGCCTGGCGCGTCCGAGATGAAGGAGAACAGCGTGAACTACCTTCTTGGCGTGATGGACACCATGGGGGAGCTCAAGAGGGAGTCGTTTGAGGAGATGCGAGCCGGGAACATAAGGAGAGCAAAGGAGTACTTCACAATCATGCAAAAGGTGTACGACGCCACGCTGCACATAAGGTTTGCAAACTCAGTCCTTCCGAATTTTCGCAAAAAGCAGGACGTTGCTCGAATACAGCTGGAGGGCACTGGCAGCGAGCTCCTCCGACTGTCAGGGTCCGACAAGGTTTAAATACCTATCATGTTCCTTATTAGGTAAAGTGACTTTGATGCGAGCGTTAAAAATCCAGTCAGCAATGGAATATTTGATGACCTATGGTTGGGCCATCTTGATAATTGCAGTCGTGCTAGGTGCACTCTTCAGCCTCGGCGTGTTCAACACCGGCTCCCTTCTTGGGACAAGCTGCGTTGCATCGCCAGGGTTCTTGTGCTCTTCGCCGACGCTAAACACCGCAGGAAACCTCTCTGCAACAATAGGGCAGAGCACGGGTTCGACGTTCTACAATGTCGGAATGGGCTGCGCATCGACCACCACAACGGCGGGACTGCCTAACCCAACCGGGGCTACTGTTTATGTCAACTCAAACGGCATGGCAAACACTATAGCCGCAAATGCGCCGACTGTTGGCACGCTCACGCTTGTGAGCGGGCAGACGATATCGCTCAGCGCCCTTAAGTGCTATGGCACGAATGCGAACGCGATAACCGGCCCATCGATAGGAACCACGTTCAGCGGCGGACTTTGGATGAACTACACGCTGAGCAGCGGAGCTCCTGGATCATCCAACCCGATGCTTACGCAGAAGGTTGCTTCTATAACACTGAAGGTAGTCTAAGGCTGCCTTCATTTCTTTTTCTTTTTTATTTTAAGGATAAGTTAGCTGTGCCGCGTTACGCCTTCTCGGCTACCTTGCCTGCGCTCTCTCTTAGGGTAAGCAGCTCTATTACGTTGTTTGCGCTGAGCAAGGGCTTTCTGAGCCTCTCGTTGTCATCGGTTGTGAGCCTTGGGCATGCGGTGTTTACAAACGCATCGAACTCCATTAGGTTGTTTAGATGATCGAAATCGAACGTGTTTGCGATTAGTATGGCCGCTTCGCAGCCCGACTTTTCTATCCTGGCCTTGAGCACCTTGGCAAGATTCATGTTGGTCTGCCCGTTCTTGGTGCTGACTAATATTCCGAATCTCTTTGCGTCGATGCTTCGCATTATCTTGCCGCGCTCCCTCTTGCGGTGCTGCTCTCTGTAGTCATCGAGCCACATCGACTTCCTTATGAAGGGATCGACTGCAAGGAATGGCTTTGTCGTGGAATAGACTGCGCCCAGAGGGTGGAACAGGCCGCCGCCGAAGTAGAGGAAACAATCAACCTTCCTATCGATTGACGCCGCGCTCCCTATGTCGCAGCCCAGTATCTGGCCGTTGTGCTTGGCAAAGCCATACGGCCTTCCGATTATTACCGTCTTGCCCTTGGATTCCAAGAACTGCTTTGCCTCCTCTATTTGGTGGATGTGCTGTATCGTTGTGACAAGCCCTATCGTGCTATACTTTTCGATCTGAGGGATTGCATCGCTAAGCATCTCTATGTCGGCGTCTATCGGGTAGAAAACGTACTCGACAGGGAAGTCTACGTGCGCGAACTCTGCATGTCCGAAATGAATGAGCTTTTCTGCCCCGATGGTCTTTGCCTCTTCGATTGCAAGGTCGCACGCGCCGAAATTCGGCGTAGCCGAGATATAGACTTCGTTGCCCTCGGCTTCCAGCTTCTTTGCATGCTGCAAGGCAAACTGCTTGAGCCCCTCGGGGAACTGCAATAACAACTTCATAAGCATCAGAAAGAGATTATGCTGTGGCGACGGCTGTTGCCTTGGCGGCGGGTGCAGCCTGCGCCTTGAGCTCGTCGACCTTTACCTTATAAGTGCCAGAAAGCTTGAGCGCTGCCCTTCTCATTGCGATCTGCGCCACCTTCCTGTTCGCTGCATAGGTCCTTATCTCAAAAACGCTGTCCCCTGCAAATACCCTTGCCGCAACTGAGGATGGCCTTCCGAATGAAAGAGTCATTCCCTGAGAGATTCTGTCTGCTCCTGCGCCGGTTGCGAACTTCTTCTCCCTAATAACGCTGTGGGGGTATGGGACTATCTTATAGGAATATGCCCTTGGTATCTCCTTTTCTAAAAACTTGTTCGATGCCTGCCTTGCGGCCTCTATCGAGTTTGATCTTATCTGCACGTTCTGCTCCGATACCAGCCTCATGACAATGTCGTAATCATCCTTCCTTACTCCCATGTTGAATACCAGAAGGCTTGTGTGCGGAAGCGCCTTTATGTAGTTCTTCCTCGGCTTTGAGACTGAGTAACGGCTCCACGCCTGGCTGTTTATCTTCCTTACCGCTCGACCTGGCCTAATTCTCGCCATAAAACACGACCTTAACGTACAGTATATGTCGAATAACGTTTATAATGCTTACTTTATGAGCATTTTTTCAACGTATTCCCAGTTGACCACGTTCCACCACGATGCAATGTAGTCCGCGCGCCTGTTTTGGTAGTCGACGTAATACGCGTGTTCCCACACATCGATCCCAAGGATCGGAACCTTGCCCTGCGTGAGCGGATTGTCCTGGTTTGGAGTGCTCATTAGCGCAAGCTTGCCGTTGTCAAGGACGAGCCATTGCCAGCCTGACCCAAACACCTTTGTCGCACCATCGCCGAACTGCTTTTTGAAAGTGTCAACATCGCCGAACTGCGCGCTTATCATGCTCTTGGTCGTCTCTAGTGGCGATTGGCCAGTCTTTGGAGACATCATATTCCAGAACATCGAGTGGTTGTAATGCCCGCCGCCGTGATTTCTAAGCATCGTCTTTATGTCATCTGGTGCCATGTTGTATGTCTTAATTATCTCCTCAATGCTCTTGCTCGCCCACTCTGGGTGCATGTCAATTGCCTTGTTTAGGTTATCGACATATGCCTGGTGGTGCTTGTCGTGGTGCAGCTTCATCGTCTGCTCCGATATGTGCGGGGCCAATGCACTGTAGGCGTAAGGAAGCGCCGGAAGTTCGAATTTTCCCATGTAATCATATACTTGATGGAGTATGGAAATTTATAACATTCGTCCAATACGTCAACAGGTCGGAAACTATTTATATATATCAGTTGATAAATTTATCAATTGATTAATATGGAAAGGGTAAGAACACTTTCAAAACTCAGACAGAGGAGTCTGGCTAGATCGCCGACCCTAGACACTATTTTGATGGTTGAAAAGGCACTGTACAGATACAGAAGCGACAAAACTATAACCGAGATATGGAAATTGCTACCCAGAAAGGTTATGTGGACAACTTTCAAAACCGTCTTGGAGTACTTGCAGAATTCCGGGAAGATACTTATAGCTGATGACAAGACCGTCAGTTGGCTGTGGGACCCGAAGGGTGTAGAAAGGATAAAGAAGGAAGGCGTCCTGGTAAGATGAACGATACCAGAATGAAACGCGTAGACTTCGCAACCAAAAGGCTTTACGATGCTTTTAATCAGCTCAAGCTTGGCAAATTTGAAGATAAAGAGCTTGCATCCAATGTAGACATCGCCCTCGATAAACTCAAATACAATCCCTCTTGCGGAGTCACGATACCCAGAAAGCTGTGGCCGAGGGAGTACGTCAGGGAATTCGGCATAAACAATCTGTGGAAGTACAATCTGCCAAATGGCTGGAGATTGATCTACTTCCTAAGGGGCTCAAAAGTTGAAGTCGTATCTATAATTCTCGAATGGTTCGATCATGCGCAATATGAGAGAAGATTCGGCTACAAAAAGGGTTAGACTTGGCATCCCAGGGCGCGCAGCAGCGCGCCCATAAGCTCTTTTTTCATCTCCTCGCTCTTGAGCTTTATGCTAGCTGCGCTCCTATGGCCCCCTGCAGAATCTATGTATGGATACTGAGCCCTCAGCTCGCTTGCAATTCCAAGTATGTTCGCCCTATCGACGACCGGCGCGCTGACACGCATCGATATGAAATATCCGAAATGCATCACCAGTATAGGTGGTTTGTCGCTAGTCTTCTCTATACGCTCTAGCAGCTTTGATGCATATCTTCCGGGCAGCGGGTATTTTGTCAGCGTGTCTTTTCTGACGTTCTCAAAATCCAGGAGGTAGACGTTGGCATACGATGTCTTGTACATCCTCATCGCAGATATCCCGGTGTCGACTGCGTCTTCAAGCCGCGTCTTTGCGTATTTTATCAGGTCCGTGCTCCTCTTCTCGTCTGTGAGTATCTGGTCTATCTCGGATGGTGTTATGTCGTTGCCTCCTGTTGGCACTGCGATCCTCTTATCGCTGGTTAGCATGTCCAAAAGCAGGGCAAGATCCCTTCCCTTTGCATCGTCCTGCGCGTATCCGCTATAGTCTCCTATCAGAGATGCGCTCTGAATGGTTGAGAGGTCGACATCTGCAAGCCTTTTGCCGAGCTCGCAGGAGAGGAATCCTGCGGTGTAGTTGGAATCCCCGCCGAACATCCAAGGATTGATGTAGTTCTTTGGGATCGCGGCGACCTCCTCCACTACTGGGTGGTGGTCGATCCATACGATGTCGAACTTCTTGCTCGACGCCTCTGCGCCAGGGATGCTTTCCTGTGTTGTTCCGAAGTCCGTTATTAGCAGCAGCGGCCTTGCGATGGATTCGTAGTTGCCGACCGTGAGCATATCCTCAAGCGAATCCGATGGAGAGTAGGCGATGCTTCTCTGCATCTTCCAAAACACCTTGGCAGAACCCGATGGTGAAATACGATTCACCAGCTGCGCGATCGTCGTGTACAATCCGTATGCGCCTGTCGCGCCATCGGCATCGTTATGGAACCTTATCACAATCGGCGCGCCGAGCAGCAGCTTTTCTATGAGCAGCGCTGCTGCCTCGCGAAGCTTTGGGTTCATGTTCGCAGTTACTGCATCGAGCTCTTTCTTGCCGCTATTTTCAGGCTCTCTGACAAGAGTTGCGGCGTATTCGCCGACTCGCTCGATGACATTGATGGCAGAATCTGCGTCCTCTATGACGGTCGATTCTATCTTGCCATCGGATATGGTTGCGTTCCGCACCATGTCTCCGACCTTGAGGACCACGCTGCTCTTGAGTTCTGATAGCCTTGCAGCCCCGTCGACTAGGCTGGCGATATAGTAATCGTTTTCGCCCATAGATGCGCTATGGCGCACGCAAGATACAATTCCGTCGATAGTTTCCATTTGATCACTGTCCTTCCTGCAGCAGGCAGTCGCTGTTGGCAGATGAATTGGTTATGTAGCCGCAGTATGTCGCATTCTTATAAGTTGATGCAAGGGAGTCATAGCACGACCAGGACATCTGCTGCGGAAGCGATGCACATATCGTTGTATTCTTTGTGTTTATCGCCTCCGAGAGAAGGACGTACTGGGTGCACTGGGTTGAATACTTCTGCAAGGCCTTGCAGCTAGAGAGCAGCTGCGTGTAGTTGAGGCTCTGGGAGGTGTAGTTCTGAGCCGCATATGTACACAGCGCCTGTGCGCTCTGGCCCGCACCTATGCATGGTGAGGTTGTGCCGGCCCGATATGCGACTGCTGCATAGCAGAGATCGTGCGCACTGTAGTTCTGGCCCGGAAGGAATGCTATGCTGCTAAGCTCAGTGAGAACCGTCTGGTTCGGAGAATCAAAGACCTTTCTTGTCATGTTGAAAACGTATGAGAGGAATGTCCTGTCGGCGCTGGCAGACGCGTTCTTGCAGATGGATGCGTTGATCGACGAGAAGGCGGTGTTTATGTCAAGAGCTGAGCTGCATGCCGCCCTTATCGTGCCGTTTGCTATCATTGCGCATGTTCCAAAACTGCCCATCTTGACTGCAAGCTCGGAATAGCACCCATCTGCATAGCCCTTTGGCACAGATGCGCACAGATTTGGATTGCTTGTGTAGTTGGCAACTGCGATGATGCAGCCAGAGACGCTCTGATTCGAGCCCGAATTGGAGCACATTGATGCGTTACGCGTGGCCACCGCAACGGCAGAATAGCAGCTGCCCTGCGATTGACCTTGGATTTGGGAGCAGGCTGTGTTGTTGCCAGTTGACACCGCAAGTGTATAGAGGCATGAGTCCCGATTCTGCGTTATTATTATCGATGTGCACTGCTGCAGGGCAGTGCCCTTTGGAAACACGCTAACAGCCACGGCCAGTGCGGCTATTATCAGAACGATTATGGCGTAGAACTTGAGCCTTGATTGCTCGTTTCCCTCCTCGCTTGTCTTTTGCATGCCATGGCCTCAGTAGAGGGAGGTGTCCTCAGCGGAATACACCTTGAACCCGGAAGGCGTTATGTCGTATGGCGTAGTCACAAAGCTGTGCCTAGTCCCTCTCATCTTTATTATTTCCATTGCCCTCGTCCTCTTATCCCCTTCTCCAGTCTGGTACATCGATATTATGCCGTCGAATATGAAGAACTCGGGCTTGAAGGCGAGCTTGCTCCTCTCCGGCGTCTCTGCCTCCATGGTTAGGATCGAAGTGACCTTGAGCCTTCTCATGTTATTTATCAGCTGTATCATCGACCTCCTATAGGCGATCGGATCGTTTATCAGAAGGCTTAGTATCGATGCGGAGTCCACAATTACGCGGTTCGCCCCGATCTGCGCTATCTTGTCCTCGATCTCCGCCATCACCTTGCCGAACTCATACGCGCTCACGTCCCCTCCTGAGAGCATCTTCTCTGTCGGCTCCCTGCCGTCTATTATTAGCTTCTTCTTGCTTATCAGATCGTCTATGTCCGCCTTGAGATCAGGAAATGCGGCCTGTGCGTTCTGCAGCACGCGCGAAGGATCCTCCTCAAGTGCATAGAATATCCCAGGGCTTCCTGCCTTTGCGCCCCTATAGAGCATCTCAAATGATATCAGCGTCTTTCCGGCTCCAGGACCTCCGACTATGACCACCTGGTCACCCTCCGGTATGCCGCCGTAGAGCATTGCGTCGAGCCCGAGTATTCCAGTTTTGACAGCCATTTAGCGCACCGATGAGATTAAAAACATTAAACGCTAAAGCATAGCTATCAAAGGTATTTAAGGATTTGTGGTTCTGTGGACAAGAAAATAATCGTTTTGGGGGTAATAGTCTTCTTGGCGGCTTTTGTGATAGGAAGCTTGGTTGTTCCAAGCTCGCTAACCGGGCTTGTGCAGTTCACAAACCAGACAATTGCGCTGCAGCCAAACCAGCTGACCGCAACGACTTATTATCTCAACCAGACAGGATTCATAATATTGGCCTATAATTCCTCGCAGAACCTCGACTTCGTAGTCACCAATGCAAGTGGGTATGTCGCACTGCGCGGCTATCTAAACAACAGCGCTGCTCTGCTGCAGCGTGCATCGGCGCTTGAAGGCAATGGGGTGTATGAGATGCTGCTAAACACCTCTGTTGGCGCATTTCCAAGCCAGCTCTTCCCTGTGAATGCCCCAGTAGGATCCTATCTTGGACAGAACGTGAGCCTCTTCCCTGCAGGCAATTACTATGCGATCTTCCACAACCGCGCAAACGCAACTGCAGATGTGAAGCTGGCATACGATGTAGCATCGAACATCGGCCCTCAGGCATCTAAGGTGCTTGAGACCGGCATTGCGCTGTTCGTGATAATCGTTGCCGGCATTGTCATAATCATCTACGGCATATTCAGAAAGCCAAAGGTAGTCCAGGCAACAGAGCCGGACAAGAAGGCGATTGACGATTTGTACAAGCATGCAGGCAAGGAGCACGCTAAGAAGAAATAGCCGATTTGAAAAGGATTGGCTGATAAGACTTTTGTGGGGAGTGGAATTAGAGTCTTATCAGCGAGTGGAAGAACATTACTCAAGTAGCTTTAAATACCTTACTATAGGGATTTCAACAACTGACGAAACGCCAATCGTCGCACTGCTTTAAATGCCTTGGCTTCGATAAATCTTCGTATGGACACTCTGCAAGAGAGGATCGCAGGGGAGATTGCGCTCTCTGAGACTCCGGGAACCACAATGAAGAAGTGGCGAGAGCTCTTTGGAATATCGCAAGTCGAGCTCGCAAAGCACCTCAAGATCTCAACCTCGACCATTAGCGACTACGAGGGCAATAGGAGGATGAGCCCGGGGGTCGGCATAATCAAGAGGTTCGTATCTGCCTTGATTGCAATAGATGCAACGCACGGAGGAGAGGTGCGAAGGAACCTAGAGAAGTTCAACTTGCCAAAGGCCAGCGCAGAATCATTCTACACGCTCCATGACTTCTCAGCCCCGATCAGCGGGGTGGACTTTGCAAGGATAATAGACGCAAAGATCATAGCAAACCCCAACTATTTGGATTCGATAAAGCTCTTTGGCTACACACTTCTAGACAGCCTAAGGGTGATACTTGAGATCGCCCCAAGCGAATACCCAAAGCTCTTTGGTACGACCAACGAGAGGGCATTCATCTTCTCGCAGGTCAGCACCGGTAGGTCGCCTATGGTAGTGATCAGGGTCGCGCCGATAAAGCCACGAATAGTTGTCATCGAGAACCTTGAGTCAATCGACAAGCTTGCGATAAAGATTGCGCAGATAGAAAAGATCCCTCTCCTTACAACGAAGATAAGCATGGAGGAGATGAAGGCCAGGCTCAACAACATCTGAATGCTCTTATCCTAAAGTACGAAAAGCATATAAATAAGAAAGTAAGATAGTATTACTGTGATAGAATGTCCGAAGAGGTAACGGTGATGAGTACTAGGGGCCAGGTTGTGATACCCAAGGAGGTGAGGAGGAAGCTGCGCCTTAAGCCCAAGGACAAGCTCATCGTCTATGGGGAGGAGGACATGATAATAATGAAGCGCCTTGACCTGCCGCAGCTCAAGGAAACTTTCGAGCGGATAAAGCTCATTTCGAAGGAGCGTGAGGCGAGGCGCGGAAAACTTAGCCAAAAGGAGATAGATAGGGAAGTTTCCGCTGTAAGGCACAGACATGGGGTCTAGGGAATACATGAACATTAAATTCAGAGTAATGGTTTGGAAAGATGAAGACGGCATCTACGTTGCGAAAGTTTGTGATCTTCCTGGTTGCGCCACTGAGGGAAAGACAGGTAAGGAACTTATGAAGAACGTAAAGGAAGCGATACAAGTATATCTCGAAGCTTTATTTCCCGTCAATCAGTCCAATCATTTCGTTAGCCGTTAGCATATGTATGTTGCTAAACTGCTTCAGCCCCAATATTTTCTTATCCCCGGACACTATGTATTGAGCGTTCCCGTCTAATGCGGTATTTATCACAATGTCATCGTCAGGGTCTTGCTTAACAACCTTAAACCTGCTTCTCAATGCGGTTATCCGACTCAGTCTTATTAT
>JAGWHG010000021.1 GCA_028866975.1 Microcaldota archaeon
AAGGCGCTTAACCTTTTTGGATCATCTCTGATGGCAAGCATAAACATTGGCAAGAATAACGAAGTTGCGGTGGACCAAATTATCAGTAATATAGGTGAATACGAGAACCCGCCATCATTCAGCGCTGTGCTAAGCGCCCTCAAGAAGGCAGAGAGGATTCTAGAGAGGACAAAGTAGTTACTTTGTCTCCTTCTTTTCCTTCTGCCTGGTGTACTCCTCTTTTATGTCGACCTTGTCTAGGGCCTCGATGTCGCGGAGCAGGTTGCTCACAAAAGTGGACTTGTTCACAAAATAGTTGGAGTCCTTTTCGACATCAGTTCCTATCTCGACCTCTGCGGTCTTGCCATTTATCTTGACAGACTTTGGCTTGAGCGAGAACGAGTCTGCAAGCTCTTTGACCTTGTCCTCCTCCTTGTCTATCTTGGACACGATCTTGACCTCGTAGATTAGCTTCTCGCCTGCAAGCGGGTGGTTTGCGTCTATCATTACCCTCCCGGAATTGACGCTCTTGACTGTTGCGATAACGCCGTCCAAGTCGAGCTGCATTCCAGGGTAGGGCTCCATGTCCCTCTTTTTGAAATCAGCGATCGGCATTACGCGCACAAGGTTGTTGTCCCTCTCGCCGAATGCATCGACCGGGGCGAGTTCTATCTTTTTGAGCTCGCCGACGTTCATGTTCTTGATGTTCTCGTAAAGGCCCTTTATCGTGTTGCTCTTTCCGATCACTACAAGCTGCGGACCGTACTTTGAAGTCTCATAATATACGCCTCCGTCCTTTGCCCTCTTTTCATCCGTTGTATAGACAAGCTGGTTGTCTGCAGCCCTCCATGCCGTATACTCGATCTTTACGAAATCCCCGTCTTTCAAACTCATGGTATCACAATTCAATACAATTAAATAAGCTGACGCCTATTAATCACTATACTTATTACTCTAACAGGTTAAAAACCCTTGTGATTAGATGGACCGCACCAAGCTCAAGCAGATAATCCTGGCGGTTTTCGTGGCAGTGATATTCATAGCCTCCTATACCTCTTTTAGCAACGGCGGGGTCAACATGGGCCAGACGACCACGACATCGATCTCTCCGCAGACACTCTATGGCGTCGGCACCACAAATGGAATAGTTAGCGGCTACGGCACAGTCATGTCCGTATTTGTGAACTGCCCGAAACAGGATGCTGTGAGCTTTAATGTCTCATCGGTGCTCTCTAAATTGACATCAAACAATTCCGTTTACAACTACTATTCGCCTAATGCCAGCACTTACACGGTATACACCGGCAACCTCAACTCCTATGAGCTTTCCAATTACATCTCCTCGCAAATCGGGAACGCATCATCGCAGTGCCTCTCTTTCAAAGGCCAGACATTCGTGATGCTGCCGCACAATATGAGCTTTTCGATAAACGGCCAGGGCACAACGCTAAATCTGCCGCAGACCCTGCGGAACTATTCTCTTGTGGCTAGAATTGCCGCACTCAAAAGCAACATCCCGGTCAGGGTTGCAGGGCTGTTCACTGTGAACGGCACGCTCTTTGGCAATCTGAGCGTGACCTACATCGGTGGTAACTGATGGCGGACAAAAAGCTCGCCGACGCAATAAGGAAGTACGCAATAAAGAATGCAATAGATTACGGCACAGCCAAAGAGGGCAGCGTGATGGGAAGGATACTCTCAGAATTCCCAGAAACGAAGTCCGACATGAAGGGCCTTGCAAAACAGGTCGCAGAGATCATCAAGCAAGTTAATTCGCTTAGCAAAGACGATATCCAAAAGGAGTACGGCAAACACAGCAAGGAGTTCGAGCGTGAGGCTGAAGAGAAAGCAAAGGAATCGGTCCCCAAGTTCATTCTCGAAGGTGCAGTAAAGGGCAGGTTCGTGACAAGGTACGCGCCTGCGCCGAACGGCTACATGCACATCGGGCATGCCAAGGCCGCACTGGTCGCCGATGAGGCAGCAAGAGTGTATGACGGCAAGATAGTCCTTTATTTTGATGACACGAACCCCGAAAAAGACAGGCAGGAATACGTAGATGCGATGAAGCGCGACCTGTCTTGGCTTGAAATAAAGTTTGCAGCGGAACACTATGCAAGCGACAACATGGCGCTGATATATGAGAGCGCAAGGAAGCTGATAAAACAGGGCAGCGCATACGCCTGCGAATGTGACGCAGAGACCATGAGCAAGAATAGGTATGATGGCAAGGCGTGCAAGCACAGGGAGAGAAGCGCGTCGCAGAATGAGAAGATTTTCGAGGATATGCTGAAAGGAAAGTACGATGAAGGGAGCGAGGTCATCAGGTTCATGGGGGACATGAAATCAAACAACACGGTGCTTAGGGACCCGACGCTTCTTAGGATAAAAAAGGACACGCACTACAGGCAGGGCGACAAGTACATCGTGTGGCCGACTTACGATATCAACACTCCGATAAACGATTCCATAAACGGCGTTACAGACGTGATAAGGTCAAAGGAGTTCGAGCTGCGGGACGAGCTTGCCGCCGGGATACTTGATGCCCTGAAGATGAGAAAGCCGAGGATACATTCCGAGGCAAGGCTTGTAATCAAGGATAACATAACGCACAAGCGCGAGCTCAACAAGCTCATGGAAGAGGACGTGCTTGAAGGCTGGGATGACCCAAGGCTCACGACAATCGCTGCGCTGAGGAGAAGGGGGATAGCACCTGAGGCGATCCGCAAGTTCGTGTTGAGATTCGGACTGAGCAAAACTGACAGCGAAGTAGACCTGAGCATGCTGCTTGATGAGAACCGCAAGGTCATAGACAAGACATCGAAGAGGCTGTTTTTCGTGGGCGACCCTAAAAAGATCACTGTTGAGGGAATTGAAAACCACGACGTCAAAATGAGGCTATTGCCGGAAAACGATAAGGAATTCAGGCGCTATAAGCTCGGAAATGCCTTCTACATAAGCGGCAGGGAAGCAGAAAACCTCAGGGTCGGTGACAGGATAAGGTTTAAAGACTTATTTAATGTAGAGATAAAAAATCTGAAGGGCACAATGTCCTGCAGATTCATAGGCGACGACCAGAAAGTGGGCAAGACATTGCAATGGGTTAACGAGGGTAATTGCATAAAAGCACAACTTCAAACACCTGGGAGACTTTTGATTAACGGCAAGTTCAACAAGGACAGCATCGAGACGGCAGACGGCCTTTTGGAAAGCTACGCAAGCAATCTCAAAGAAGGGGAGGTTGTACAGTTCGAGCGCGTGGGCTTTGCAAGGCTTGACGACAAGAAAAGGATGCTGTTCATAGGCTGTTAGGCGACCAGATGGTAGTATTGGTAAACGCTGCCGATAAAAGGCAGCAGGGAGACAAGGCGGGCGAGATTCAGAGCAGGGACGTTTCCAATTTTGAGAACCTCGCGTACAAAAATGTCGTGCAGGAGAGCTGGCGCGGAAAGCTAAAGCACGACAAGCACCTTTTGGACATGGTCGATGACCATGCGACGAACATGCATAGGCTGCTGGGCAGCGCAGATTATGAGGTATACGGCATAGACAAGGCGATTTCGAATTTCAGGGGCATGAGCAAGGCGGAGATAAAGGGCTACATGAAGACGCTGGAGGGGCTTGCGTATTTCTACAACACGACGCTCGGCCCTGAGCTTGCCTCCACGATCATCACAGGGATCACCGATAGGGCAAAGACCCTCAGCTCGCTGGGAAAGTACTACAGGCTTATGATAAACGGCATAGAGTCGCGCATAAAGAGGTATGACGACAAAATGGGGAGAGAGAATAAAAACGTGGAATACCTCTCGCTGGACCTAAAGTTCAAGGAGTCGAGCCTGATAAATCGGATATTCAAGAAAGGAGAGCTCAACTCAATTCGGAATAAGATAAACTCCAAGAAAAAGAGGATTGCAAAGATGGGCACGCATGCGTCAAAGCACAGAAGAGTGCTTGATTCTGTTAACAGGACGATAAAGGGCGGACTGGTCAGCTACCTAAATCCCCCTAAGTAGCTCGTAGTCCTTTTCCTTAAGCTCCCAGCCAGTGCAGCCCAGTATCTCCTTTAGGTGTTCTCTGCTGCTTGCCTTTGGTATCGGCATGGATCTTTTCATCAGGTAGTTGAGCGCGACTTGCACTGGAGTCTTCTTGTAGTTCTTTGCAACATCTATTATCTGGGCAGACTCGGCAACCCTACCCTTTGCCAGAGGAGTATACGCGATTATCTTTATCTTGTTCTTCTCGCAGAACGGTATTATGTCATCTTCCGGACCCTTGCTAAGGACGCTGTATTCTATCTGGTTGGCCTCGACCTTGTACCTCTTTGCGCAGTCCATCGCCTTCTGCGTGTCCTTTACGCTAAAGTTGCTTATTCCAAAGCTCCTTATCCTGCCGTCATCGACAAGCGATTCGAGTGTCGATATGGCCTCTTTCATACTCGCTATCGGATTCGGCCAGTGTATTAGGTAGAGGTCTAGATATTTCGTCCCGATCCTCTTGAGGCTAGCATCTACGGCTTTGTGTATGCCCTTGCTGTTAAGATGCGTCGGCCACACCTTCGATGTTATATGCAGCGCCTCCCTGTCCCGCCCCCTTATCGCCTCGCAGACAAGCTCCTCGGCGTGGCCCCTTCCATATATTTCGGCGGTGTCGATTGCGTTTATGCCACTGTCGAGTGCGAACTTGAGCGCTCCTATCTCCTGCGCGTCATTGCGCTTGTCAGAAAACATCCAGCCGCCCGTTCCCCATGTGCCTATCCCAATTGGAGACACCTTCTTGCCGGAGAGCTCTGTTATCATCGATAAATGAGGCGTATAAAAGTTATTTATAACATCTGCAACATCTATAGTTGGATCTGAATGGAAAGGAAACACCTGTCAAAAAAGCTGCAGCGCGCAGAGAAACTAAAGAAAGGCTTGGAAAGAGTTGCATTCGCATCGCTGTTCTTTGACATAGCAATAGCCGTAGTGACACTAATCACAATAAACTTCGGCAGAATGGACATAACTGATGAGCTAATACTGCTGTTCAACTACGCCCTCACTGTCATAGTCGTAATATCCATTGGGATATTTGTGATGATGCTGTTAGTTAGGCACTATCAGAGGATAGTGGATATAGCGCTCATGCGCGGGCGAAAGAGGCACGGACAGTGACCTACTCCTTTTTATCGAATCGCGAGAGCAGAAGGGAGTTTGACACCACGGTTACCGAGCTGAGCGCCATCGACACAGCAGCAAGCAGCGGCAGCACATCGTATATGCTGACCGTGAGGAATGGAATCAGCGCACCTGCCGCGATTGGTATTAGCACGGTATTGTAGGCGAACGCCCAGAAGAGGTTCTGCCTTATCTTCGACATTGTTCTGGCGCCCAGGCCCAGGGCAACGAACGCATCGTATACGTTGTTCCTTACCAGTATTATGCCGCCTGCCTGTATCGCAACCTCCGTTCCCGCCCCTATTGCTATGCCAAGATCCGCCTTTGTCAGGGCAGGGGCGTCGTTCACTCCATCGCCCACCATCGCCACAGTCTTCCCGCTGCGCTGGAGCTCTTCTATCTTCTCCATCTTGTCTTGCGGCTTTGAGTTAGAGAGGACATTTTTGATGCCAAGCTGCGCCGCAACCAACCTTGCCACCCTTCCATTATCCCCAGTAATTAGCCATACCTCTTTGCCCGCGTCCTTGAATGCGATTATGGCACGCCTGCTGTCCTCCTTTAGTACATCTGCCAGTGCTATCATGCCCACGATCTTATTGTCCACGCTAACGATGAGTGTGGTGTTTCCCATAGCCTCTAGGTTGGCGATCCTGCTCTCGAATTTCCTTATCTGCGCACTGGGAAAAAGGTCCCTGTTGCCAACCATTATCTTCCTGCCGCCCTTCTCCGTTGCAATAACGCCGCTCCCCTGCCTGTAGCTGAATTTTTTAGGGAATGCAGGCCTGATGCGCTCTTTGCGCGCCCTCGCCAGAATGGCCCTGCCTAGCACGTGCTCCGAGTTTGCCTCGGCCACCGAAGCTGCCGCAAGCACCTGATTGCTGCTCAACCCTGACGCGGACACTATTTCCGTGACCTCCGGCCTGCCCTTTGTAAGCGTTCCGGTCTTGTCCAAAACTATCGTATCGACCCTGCTTGCGATCTGCAGGGCCTCACCGCTCTTCACCAGTATGCCGCGCCGCGCCGCAACCCCAGATGCGACGAGCAAGGCTGCTGGCGTGGCTATGCCAAGTGCGCATGGGCATGCAATTATCAATACGCTGACAAATATCAGCATGGCAGTATTGGCACCAACCCCGTACGCAAACCATGCGATCGAAGAGACGAGACCGATGGCCACCACTATGGGCACGAAATACGATGAAATCGTATCAGCGAGCTTCTGTATGGGCACCTTGCTCGAAGCCGCATCTTCAACAATCTTGATTATCTGCGCCAGTGCAGTGTCCTTCCCGACCTTTGCCGCCTTTACCCTCAGCACACCAGACAAGTTGAGCGTTCCTCCAATAACCTTGTCGCCCCTGCCCTTTGTCACCGGCATGCTCTCCCCGGTTACTATCGATTCATCGACAGATGAGCTTCCGTAGGCCACAACCGAATCCGTGGGGATATTCTCACCCACCTTGACTAGCAGCAGGTCCCCAACCCTTACCTTCTCTACGCTCTTGTCGATTATCTTCGCCCCCCTGACGATGTGCGCAACCTTGGGCTGCAGGGATATCAGCGAGGATATGGCATTTGAGGCTCGCGATTCGGCGATGCGCTGCATATAGGTGCCGGTGAGTATTAGTGATATTATTATTGAGGACGTGTCAAAATACACCCCGCCCGAGATTCCAGGGACCAGAACTATTGCGGTGCTGTATGCCCATGCGGCACTGGTGCCTATTGCTATTAGCGTGTCCATGTTCGCTGATCTGTTCCTGACAGCGTCGAGAACTCCTGCATAGAATCTCTGGCCAGGATAAAACTGCACCACGCTTGCCAGTAGCAGCATAGCGTAATCTGCGAATGCTGGATGGAAGAGGTATGTGAGCACAGCCACTATCGCCGTCAGCGGCCACGACACCGCCAGCGACAGTTTCAGGTTCCGAAGCTCTCGCTTGGGCTTTTCGAACTGTATCTTGCAGGTCGTACTGCAAAAGTAGTATTTTTTCCCGTATCTTTCCGATACGAGCTTCGACTCGGCCTCGTTAACCGACATCCCACATACCGGATCCGTTGCCGTTCACATCCCCCTCTTGCTGCGCGCCTCGATTGATTGCCTTGCTATAGACAGCTTGCAGCTATTGTGCATAGAGCACCATCTATGGCATTCATCGGCAAGCTCCCTGCTGGCATAATGCAGCCTGCATATGCTGCACATGTACTCAGTCGCATCAGTTCTTGGCATACGCACCGGGGTTCTTGTCAAAAGTCTGTTTGCACGCCACAGAGCAGAAATAATATGTCCTCCCCATATGGCTGCTCCTGAGCTTCGCACCACTCCTCACCTCCATTCCGCATACCGGATCCTTGATTAAATCACCTTGGCCTGATGGTTATCGAATCTTCTCGTAGACGTAGCCAAATATTGCCCCTGCAATCGCTCCGTCTATGAAGGCGAGTATTCCGCCTATTATCGCACCAAGTGGCGTGCCTGCATACCCAAGATAGATAGAGCCTAGTGCGGTTATGAACGCTGCCCCATAGGTCCCACCAGTAGCTGCGGACATTAGCCCGAGCCCGAATACTCCAAGGCCCCATACCACTCCTGCGCCCAAAGCTGCCTTCTTCATTATGCTAGATTTTGCCATACAATCACTTTACACATCGCCCCATACATTTTAGTAGGTTTTTGTTTGTTTGAGATAATCATTGACAAGGCCGAAAATCAGCTTGTGGCCTTTTGAATTGGGGTGCAAGCCGTCCTCTAGCAGCTTTTTGTAGTTTGAGGCGGCGAATTTGTCAAAGACATCAACAAACTCGAGCTTGTTTGCCTTACAGAACTTCTTGATTGCAAGGTCACACTCTTTGCTTGATTTGTTGTTGTAGCATAGGTTGGGATCCCAGCTTACCGGCATTGTCTTTTCCTCGTCGCAGGGTATCCTTCCGATAAAAATGACCCTTTGCGCCAACTTTTTCGCCAATTTTGACAACTTTCTCAGATTCTGCTCAAACTCCTTATAGTTTGCCTTCGGAACCCCACTTAGCACCGAAAAATCGTTTGTTCCTATATCAAAGATTATCATTGCCTCCCCGCTCTCGTTCTCATCCTCAATCCTATAACTTGCCGTAGCCTCCTGCCAAAATCTTTTGAGCAGATCGGTTGTGGTATCTCCAGATATTCCTAGATTGTAAACGGTGTAGTACTCATTTGGGTGCTTTAGCTGCCTGGCGTCTAACTCTCTCCTTAATCGCGCAACCCATCCGCCTTCAATGTCCCATGCACCGTAGGTTATGCTGTCCCCGAAAACCAAGATTTGCATACCAATAGATTGAATCAAATGTATTAAAATACATCCTAGCTAAATTTATCCGACTTTGGGGCAGGGTTTTGCCCGGGGGATGACCAAAAGGCTAGTGCTGCATGGGTGGCAAAACTGACCTGCCATTATAAATAGTTTAAAGGGCAAATTACGCAAGCATGCGATTTGAGATAACTGCCCCCTATAAGCAATCCCCGGGACAGAGGGATGCTGTCGAGGGCATACTTAAGGGATTCAAAACTTTTGGCAAGCAGACGCTGCTAGGGATAACTGGCAGTGGGAAGACCTTTGTGATGGCAAATGTCATCGAGGGGATGCAAAAGCCAACGCTGATAATAGCGCACAACAAGACCCTTGCAGCGCAGCTCTATGCAGAGCTCAAGGAGCTCTTCCCCCACAACCGCGTGGAGTACTTCATATCCTACTATGACTATTATCAGCCAGAGTCCTACATTCCAACGACCGACACCTATATCGAAAAAGACGCGCAGGTCAACGAGCAGATAGAGAAGATGAGGCTGCATGCGATCTCGAGCCTGGTTAGCAGGAAAGACACCATAATAGTCGCAAGCATCAGCTGCATATTCGGGCTCGGGGACCCATCGGATTTCAAGGGCCTTTCAGTCCCGCTGGTTAGGGGCGCAAGGATTGCCCGCCAAGCCCTGCTGGGATTGCTAGTTGGCATACAATACACCAGAAGCGATCAGAGCCTAGAGCCTGGTAGGTTCAGGGTCAGGGGAGATGCCATTGACATAATACCTGCATATGAGGACAATGTGCTGCGCGTTGAGATCGAGGATGGCAAGATAGGGGCAATCAAGGAGGTCAACCACCTAACTGGCGATATCATCTCAAATATTGATAGCACCACAATCTACCCTGCAAGGCAGTTCGTTGTGCCGCAATCAAAGCTAGATAAGGCAATACACACAATAGAAGAGGAACTGCAAGGGCAGCTCTTAAAGCTCCCGCCATTAGAGTCTCAGCGCCTTGCCCAGAGGACAAAGTACGACCTCGAGATGATAAAGGAGATGGGATATTGCAGCGGGATTGAGAACTACAGCCGCCACTTCGACGGCAGAAGGCCAGGAGAACCGCCATATACCCTGATGGATTACTTCCCAAAAGATTATCTTCTGATAATAGATGAGAGCCACCAGACCATTCCGCAGTCCAGGGCAATGTATAATGGGGACCATATGAGAAAGGAGAACCTCATAAACTTTGGATTCAGGCTCCCTAGCGCCTTTGACAATCGGCCGCTGCGATTTGAGGAGTTTGAAAAGAAGATGGGCACGACCCTCTTTGTCTCGGCCACGCCTGCCGAATACGAAAAAGCCCATAGCGGCAATGAGATAGAGCTAATAACAAGGCCAACTGGCCTGCTAGACCCGATAGTCGAGGTCAAACCAATAGAGGGCCAGATGAAATACCTAATGGAGGAGACAAAAAAGACTATAGGGATGGGAAATCGCGTCCTGGTCACAACGCTCACCAAGAAGATG
>JAGWHG010000022.1:0-249 GCA_028866975.1 Microcaldota archaeon
GACATCTCGTCCTTTTCCGGAACTATCATGAACCCGATCCTAAATCCTGTTGCATCGAGGTTCTTTGATGCACCATTGAGTATCACGTGCGGAACGCCTTTTGCAAGTTGCGACATGCTTGTGAACTTCGCACCATTGTAGACTATCTCATCGTATATTTCATCGCTCACCAAGACGAGGTTGTGTTCGTTTGCAAGATCGACTATCTCCTTGAGCGTATTCCTCGGCAAGACTGTCCCTGTCGGGTTG
>JAGWHG010000022.1:259-9498 GCA_028866975.1 Microcaldota archaeon
TTCATCCTCTTGATATGGTCCTCAAGCTCGTCCGTGTCTATGTCCCAGCCTCTCTTTTCATCATAATCGAGATGGTATGCCTTTCCCTCTGCGAGTTCAATGTTTGGTATGTACTGTGTGTAATATGGTTTGAAGACAATTGCGTGGTTGCCGGGATTGAGAAGCGATGCATTGAGAAAATAAAGCCCCTCTGAGACTCCTTGCGTCGTTATTATGTCCTCTTCGCGCAGGGAAACCTTGAACATCCGCTTGTATCTTCCTATCACCGCTTCTATTAGTTCTGGGATTCCCGCAGACCTCGTATAAGAGGTCTTGTTCTCCTTTATCGCATTGACGTAGGCGCTTTCAATGTACTTAGGCGTCGGGAAATAGAGCGAGATGTCTCCCCTGTTTAGCTGGATGACTTTCTTGCCGCTCCTAATTATCTTCTCAGCGAGCTCGTTGTCCTCGTCTATAGGATTGAAGGCATATTTACTGCGCTCTGAAAGGGCCATCTCAACACACTACTAAAAGATTGAAGCTATTTATCCTTATCTTCGAGGTGCGCCTTTGTTATCAGGTACCTGCCGACCTGGCCCTGCCATATCTGGCTGCTCTCATCTATTACAATCCTCTTTTTGAAAAGCGGCGCATCAAGCACAAACGTCTCTGCTTCTCCTCCTTCGAAAAGCATGTGTATGCCGTATTTCTTGTTCAATGCGTATAGTTTCGAGACCATTGCCTCATCAATCCTGGCTCCGAGATAGCTCTTGTCGAACCCCTCTGCGCTCACCTGAGTTATTATCGCATTGTAGTTCGCCAGTATCTCTCTAAATTCTTCGTCGGGATTTATGTGCCACATTGGCGCAAGCGACTTTATGTGGTGGTCCTTTGCTATCCTGTCCAATCTGTCCTTTTGGTAGTCGCTTGCAATAGCGCCGCTCACAATGGTTTTAACATCGTTGTCGACCAGTACAGTTTCGAGGTCGAGTAACTCCTTTTCATTCGCCCCGCCAGTTCTGACTATCACCTGCTTTATTCCGAGGGCATCGGCTTGCAGTTTTGTCGCATCTATGTTTGGGTAGTGGAACATGTAGCTGAACTCGTTCTCGGATTGGACGGTTATGAGCAGGTCTATGTCCGTTCCGCTCGCTATCACTTTGTGCAGTGCTATCGTAGAATCCTTGCCGCCGCTGAAAAGGCAGGCGTTTACCATACTATCATATTTAACGTTTGGCTTAATAAGATAAAGTGAAGCCATGTTTAATATCCTTGCCCTTGTTTTGGGCATAGCCATAATGGTGTTCTTCGGTGCATCTGATTTCGTTGGTGCCAAGACTTCTAGGAAGGTTGGCGCACGGCGCGCAGCATTCTGGGCGCTGGTCTTCCAAGCAATTATACTTACTACAACGCTTCTGATCTTCTACGGCGTCCCATCTGTTCAGTTATCCTACATAGCTGTGCTGGTCCTCAGCGGTGTCCTAGGCTCTGCAGCATTCCTCTCATATTACAAAGGCATGGAAGTTGGGGTTGTATCAATCGTAGTGCCGATTGCCTCGTCATGGTCCGTAATAACAGTGATACTAAGTGTAATTTTCCTAAATCAGCAGCTCATTTTTTCAGAGATAGTGGGCATAATTCTCCTTATTGTGGGCGGCATATTCGCAACATCCGACTTTGTTAGAAGGGACCTAAAGGGGTCAAGGTTCTCTAAAGGATTGCCCTACGCGATATTCTCAATGCTTGCATGGGGTCTAGTATTCTTCATACTTAATATCATGATACTTAAAATTGGCGGGATATTCTCAACAGTGTTACTACTCTCAACATACTGGTTCTACTATCTGATCTACTCAAAGGCAACCGGCCAAAAGCTCTCAATTCCATTTGGAATAATACCCTATGCCCTAGCAATAGGTCTCTTCGAGACGATTGGGATTACTTCGTATACTCTAGGGGTAGATGCAGGGAACGTGTTGATAATGGCGCCACTTGTGGCAAGTGCTCCTGCTGTGACAATAGTACTGGCGCATCTGCTGCTCAAAGAGAGGTTGAATAAGCTACAATACGTAGGAATAGGTTCGGTAATACTCGGACTGATACTGATAGCAATAGCCTAAGTGTGCAGTTCACTGCGATTTGCCAAGCTTCTTCTTGACATGCTTGAGCGCCGAGAACATGTCCCTGTCAATCTCCTCAAGCCTCATCGATATGTACTTCTGCTGCGCCTTAAGGCCCGGCATCACGACATATTCGAGCGCATTGACTCTCCTCTTGGTCTTGTCTATCTCGGTAACAAGTCTCTTGAGCCCCTGCTCTCGCTTTGCGATATCGATTATCGTGTCCTGCACCTCCTGGAACGAGTCGCTGACATCATCGACTGCGGTGCTGGTTGAGAGCATGCTATAACCCCTGTTGAGGAATGATATCTCCTGCTTTGATTTGCTAATTTCAGGCAGTCTCACTCCCATGATGTTCTTTAGGGTTATCTTGACAGGCGTGGTCTCTGGCATCTGCGCGGCGACGTTCTCAAGTTCAAAGTCGCCGATGTAGGTCGATGCCATTGCAACCGTCTTGTAAGCTCCTTGCATAAGATCATGCAGATAAGACCGATCGTTCTTGGACTGCTGGAGCAGCTTCATGAACTCAAGGACAAGGACTTCTCTCTTTCTTTGGAGTATGTCGTGACCCTTCTTTGCCATGCCCCTGGTCTTTTTGAGTATGGTAAGGTTCATCCTTGTCGGATTGAGTTTTTTCACTTGCTCGCCTTCTTGTAGTACTTCTCTATGTACTCCCTCTTGATCCTTGTGAGGTCGTCTTCTTTTAGCATCGAGAGAAGGTCCCATCCTATATTGAGCGTCTCCTCAATCGTCCTTGCTTCATCTCGGCCCTGCGATATGAACCTGCTTTCGAACTCCTCTCCGAACTTGAGATACACCTTATCTGCATCGCTCAGCGCCTCTGCCCCGACTACGGAGCTGAGGTTCTTTGCATCTTGTGCCTTAGCGTATGCGCCATAGAGCTGGTCTGCGACTCCTCTGTGGTCCTCTCGCGTCTTGCCAGGGCCGATTCCATTGCTCATGAGCCTAGATAGCGATCCGAGCGGGTTTATCGGCGGATAGATGTTCCTGTTCGCAAGGTCCCTGCTGATGAATATCTGTCCCTCTGTGATGTAACCTGTAAGGTCTGGTATCGGGTGCGTGACATCGTCTCCAGGCATCGACACCACATCGAGCTGCGTTATGCTTCCCTTCTTGCCCTTGATTATTCCTGCCCTCTCGTAGATGCTGGCAAGGTCTGTGTACATGTAACCTGGGTAACCCCTCCTTCCAGGGACCTCCTCCCTTGCGCTAGCAAGCTCTCGCAGAGCCTCTGCGTAGTTTGTCATGTCGTTGAGAATGACAAGCACGTGGTAGCCCTTCTGGTATGCCAAGAATTCTGCTGTTGTGAGCGCAATCCTAGGCGTCAGGATTCTCTCGATGCTAGGGTCGTCTGCGAGGTTGATGAATGCTACCGTTCTTGAGAGCGAACCTGCCTTCTTGAATTCATCTATGAAATATGATGCGTCATCGTAGGTTATTCCGATGGCTGCGAACACCACAGCGAACGATTCGCTGCCCTTGACTGTTGCCTGCTTTGCGACCTGCGCAGTGAGTTCGTTGTGCGGAAGGCCCGATGCTGAGAAGATCGGCAGCTTCTGACCCCTTACCAATGTTATGAGTCCGTCTATTCCGGAAATTCCAGTCTCAATGAAATCGCTCGGCATCGTTCTTGATACGGGGTTTATCGGCTCTCCATTGACGTCGAACTTCTCCTCGTACTTCACGCTCGCCTTAACGTCTATCGGCTTTCCCTGTCCGTTGAAGATCCTTCCGAACATGTCCTCTGATACTCCGAACCTGAATGTGTCGCCAAGGAACGTTACCGATGTCTTGTCTATGTTTATCCCGTTCGTCGGACCAAAGACCTGAACTACGGCATAGCCCTCTCCCGTTTCGAGCACCTGCCCTGTCCTAGACTCGCCGTCGCTCATGTTTATCCTTACTATCTCGTTGTATGACGCGTTCTTCACGTTCTTGACCACTACCAGCGGCCCTGCAACGCTTTCGATTGTCTTGTATTCTATTTCGTACTTCATGTCAATCACTGGTTCTTTGCCGCAATCGCCTCCTCCTTAATTAGGGAGTTGAATGCTGAATCAATCTCCTCTCGCAGCTTCTTTGACTGCGAAGCAACAGTGTCCTCCTTCCATTCCTTCATCCTGGAGATGTCTGCCCTCACCTTCATGGTCACGATCTTATCGCTCGGCACTCCCTGCTTGACTGCCTCCTCCGCCCTTTTTCCGAAGTAGAGTATCATGCCAAGCATCACATGCTGCTTTTCCATGCTGGTGTACGCATCGATGAGGTCGTATGCGCTCTGCCTTAGGAAGTCCTCTCGTATCATCCTTCCCATCTCAAGTATTACTCGCTCCGAATCTGGCAGCGCATCTGCTCCGACTAGCTGCACGATGTCCTTGAGCTCCCCTTCCCTTTGCAATAGGCTCATCGCCTTCCTCCTGTTCGCCGGGAATTCCTCTCCTCTGTTCTTTAGGTACCATCCGTGAAGCGCATTGAGGTACAGCGAGTAGCTTGTCAGCCAGTTTATCGATGGAAAGTGCCTTGAGCTTGCAAGCGCTTGGTCTAGCGCCCAGAATGTCTTTGTGACCCTGAGCGTTCCTTGCGAGACCGGCTCTGAGATATCTCCTCCTGCAGGCGAGACTGCCCCGATTATCGTAATTGACCCTATCTTTCCATTGAGGCTCTCAACTTTGCCAGCACGCTCGTAGAACTCTGCAAGCCTCTTTGGCAGATAAGCCGGGTATGCCTCTTCTCCGGGCATCTCCTCAAGCCTAGCCGACATTTCCCTCATGGCCTCTGCCCATCTAGATGTCGAGTCTGCCATGAGCGCTATGTTGTATCCCATGTCCCTGAAGTATTCTGCAATCGTGATTCCAGTGTAGATGCTGGCCTCTCTTGCTGCAACTGGCATGTTGCTCGTGTTTGCAATCAGCACAGTTCGTTCCATGAGCGGCTTGCCGGTCTTCGGGTCGAGCAGCTCCGGGAATTCGACCAATACCTCGGTCATCTCGTTTCCTCGCTCTCCGCATCCGATGTATACTACGATGTCTGCGTCGGAGTACTTTGCGAGCTGGTGCTGTATGACCGTTTTTCCTGAACCGAACGGTCCCGGGACTGCTGCAGTTCCACCCTTTGAGACAGGGAAGAATGTGTCGACGACCCTCTGGCCGGTTACAAGCGGCTCTGCCGAGGCGAACTTGTTCTTGAAATCAGACGGGCTTCTGACAGCGCGCTTTTGGATCATGTTCAGGCTTATTGTCTTGCCGTTGCTCTTCACCGTTGCAATCTCATCCTCAATTGCAAAGTTGCCCTCCTTTATCTTCTCGATTGTGCCGTTCACTCCCTTTGGGACCATGATGTAGTGCTTGATCAGCTCTGTCTCCTGCACATATCCGAGTATTGAGTTTTCCGAGACCTTTGCGCCCTTCTTTGCCTGCGCAACGAACTTCCATTTCTTCTTCTTGTCAAGCGGAGACACGTCAATCCCTCTTGATATGAAGCTTCCGGATATCTTCTCGATCGAATCGAGCGGCCTTTGCACCCCGTCGTATATCTTGCTTAAGATTCCAGGCGCGAGCTCCACTGAGAGCGGCAGACCAGTCGTAACGACGCTCTCTCCTGGCCTAAGCCCTGAAGTATCCTCATAGACCTGTATTATCGCCTTGTCTTTTTTGAGCTGTATTACCTCTCCAATCAGCTTTCCGCTGCCTACCTTAACCACATCGTACATGTTGCTTCCGAGCATGTCGCGCGCGACTACGAGCGGACCTGCAATTTTTTCTATTGTTCCCATCTTACTCACTTATCTTGTTGACATCTTGTTAATATCTATGCCCAGGGCCCTTAGGATCATCCTGCGAAGCGTGTCCGTCTCGACTTGCTGCTCGCCGAAATCCGACACCTCCATTATGACCGGCATGAGGCTGTGGTCTATCGCATGCTGCAATCTTCTGTCCCTGACCTTCTTTGCCAGCGCGTGCGTTATGATAATTATCCCTACGTCGCTCTTTCCCAAGAGCTCTCTGAGCGCGCTTTCTATTTCCGGAGTCTCAGATACGCTATAGGTTGTGCTGATGCCAGACAGCTTAGACCCTATGGATAGTAGCCTGCTTCCAATGACTGCAATTTTGTAATCCTTGTTTACTCCGCTTTCCATACCATCATCTTCGAGAGCTCGTCACGACCAAGCCCGTATCCCTTGCCCTTTATCGCAATCCTTAGTGTGAAAACCTCAATCTCCTTGAGATATGCATAAGATATCACCGTCCCAATCGAGAGCACGCTGTGCTTGAGCAGCTTCATGCTCCTGTTGAGCAGGTCGTTCTTCATTGCCATTTCAAATATCAGCATCTCCTTCCTCTTTGCTGTTTTGTAGGAATCAAGCGCAGCAGACAGATCAAACACCTTTATCTCCCTGACCAGCGACTCGAGGTCCTTCGCGCTTTCGTAGAGGTCCCGAAGCTGATCAAACTTGATCGTTCCGTTGCCGAGCAGGCTATTTGAAAAGTCAGTGAACTTCGCGCCGTACTTCTTGCCGCGAATGAGATATAGCAGGTTCTTTGTATCGATGTCCAGCTTGATTATCTGCGCGGATTCATGGTGCATGTCCAAGAGCTTAATTATCGACGAGCCTAGGTTGTCGTAGTATGCCTTGTCTATCGTTATCGATGCCTCCAGTGCGCTCTTGCCTTTGCGGTATCCTTCGAGTGCAGCGGCAAGCATCTTGCGATATGGAGAGTTTATCATCGCTCGATTTATCACTCCCTCGACGCTCGGCTCATTCATAAGCTCTTTGAGCGCAGCTGAATTGTAGATCCCGTAATCGACTATGTATCTTGATATATCGTTGAACGTTCCACCGCGGCTCTTTGCCTCTATTGCGAGTTTTATATTGGAGAGGTCCCACTTCCCAACTATCGCCCTGACAATTCCGCGCACCACTATTGGTGACACCGTGATCAGCTTGTTGACATTGTAGCCGAGGTTCTTTGAGAGTGCAAAGTCGATCATGTCCGCTTTTATGTTGACTCCTCCGAACTCTTCGAGGTCTTTTTTGTAATCTGTCTGGGCAAGCAGCGAGAGCATTGATGAGACGTCCTTTGCGTTTACAATGCCTTGCATCGTCTCGCTGGGTATCATCTTCGATTCCATCGCTTTCACGCGCGCGGTCGAGTATCCGTAGATGCTTGCTGCGGCGTAACCTGCTACTGGCATTTTATCACTTCCCTCTCTTCTTTGCCCCTGCCTTCTTTGCAACCTTGGCCTTCTTTGCAGGCGCCCTCTTCTTTGCGCTCACGATTTTGTGCTCTGCAAAGAGCTCATCTGCGATCCTGCTCCTGATCAGCTCCATGTTGCTGTGCATTGCGCTCTCGATGCTTGCGTCTATCTTGACAGACCCGTTCCTGGTCTGTATCACGACCCCCTTTTCGCTTGAGAGCTCTGATACCTGGCCTAGCTTTTTGAGCATCTTTTGGCTCTCCTTGTCTGCGCGTATTACGATTCCGACATTGCCGATTAGGTCCCTCGCCGCATTTAGCGCGTTCTTGACGATCTTATCGTAATGCTCGTGCATGAGCCTCGAGGATGTTTCCCTAGAGATCCTTCCGATGTAGGAATCGACTACGCCCTCCTTTGCGATTAGCAGCGCGTTGTGCCGTTCGATCTCGATTCCTGCCTTGTGCTCGCGCTTCATCAGCTCGACTTTGGCCGATATCCCTTTCTTTGACTGCTCTGCTATGCGCTTTGCATTCTCCTTGGCCTCCGAAAGGATGGACGAGGCCTGGGCCTTGCCCTCAGCCTCGACTGCCGAAGCCTTCTGCTCGGCTTCCTTTAGGATCTGTTCCTTTATCTCGCGCAGTGCCATACGCAACCCCTACACAATTCCTGCGTAGAGCATTATCAGTATCGCAATCACGAAACCGAATATGAGCAGCGTCTCCGGAAGCACCAAGAACAAAAGCACTCTTCCGAGTTCCTCTGGCTTTTCTGCTATCAGCCCAAGACCAGCTGCACCGATCGCAGACTGTGCGACTCCAGTGCCAATTGCGCCGCCAGCTATAGCGACACCGGCTCCGATTGCTGCTATTGCAGCTCCCATGTCTATTGCCATGTTTTTCACTTTTTATCATTCTTCTTTAGTATAATTCCGCTTGTACGAAAACGGCCTGTATTTTACCCCTCCCCCAGTGTAAAACTTGGAGAAGAATTCAACGAAATTCAACCTTACTCCTTGAATAAGACCCTCGAAAATCCCGAGTATCATATTCACGAAGTGTAACAATACGAATATGACAAGCAAGACTATAAAGCCCACTATCCCCGAGTGGAAATTGGGCGTGAAGGCGTTGTCTATTAGCATCGCGATTATGATGCTGGCAAGCCCAAAACCAAGGATCCTTGCATAGCTCAGAGGGTGGGTCATGAGGTTGGTTATCTCGCTTGCCTCAATCCCGCTGAGTACGGCTGTAATTATTAGGAACACGAACATCACAATCCCAAATGGCAGCATGTAGCTAGCTCCAGTGAAAAAGCCGTACACCGCGACTATCCCAAGGAATGTCGTGATTATCGACGTTATCTTGCTCACTGCAGCCTTCTTGTGGCCCTTGTTCCAGTTGTTTATGAAGCTGAATATGAAACCCAAAGTCACCTGTATGAGCCCGAACACTATCGTGAGCAGAAGTATCGATGTCGCATCCTTGACCCAGTCAAAGCCAACGAATGTCGTGAAGTACTGGTTCAACTGGAAGCCGAAGTACTGATTCGAAAGAAAGCCGAAGATTGCAGCCGCGATCGAGTTGAGCTGCCATATCTTGCCGGCGTTCTTTAGTATGTCCTCTGGCGGAGCCGACTTTCTGAGTCTTACTATCCATGTCGATAGCAAAAATGACGCAAGCCCATAGCCCACATCGCTTATCATCAGCCCGTAGAATATAGGGAATGATATTATGAAGATCCACGTCGGGTCTATCTCATCGCTTCTTGGGACCGACAAGAATTCGACAAGGTAGTCAAAAGGCTCTAAGAACTTGGGCCTCTTTGTAAGCGTCGGCGCAAGCTCCTTGTCCCTGAGCCTCTCTATCTCGAATCTTCCCTTCGTGAACCTGTTCACGTTCGATGAGAATTCATCATACTTCTTTG
>JAGWHG010000023.1 GCA_028866975.1 Microcaldota archaeon
CGTGGACGATCAGGATTTCGTTGGCGGCGCCGAACTCGACGAGGCGCTCGAAGAAGCCCTCGGGCACGACTGCGCCGGTCGGGTTGTTCGGGTAGTTGACGAAGAGGATGCGTGCGCGGCGACGGGTCTCGGCGTCGATCGCGTCGCATACTGTCTGCTTCAGCGGCACGACCGTTATGTAGAACTTGGAGTGCCTGTTCGGCGACTTGCCCTCTATCGGGCCGGCCCCGTTCTCGATCGTCTCGTGGTATACCACTATAGGCTCGCTGGTTGTTATCGTTATGCCGAACTCGTCCCTGAGCTTTGTCTCTATGACCTCAAGGTGCAGCTCTCCCATTCCGCTGACAAGGTGCTCTCCTGTCTCCTGGTTGATCTCTGCAACTATCGTCTGGTCTCCCTTTGTGAGGTCGCGAAGCGCCTGAATTAGCTTCATCGTATCCCTTGGGTCCTTGGCCTCCACCGCCTTTGTGACGACAGGCTTTGAGTAGTGGACTATCTGTTCGAACGGCTCGATGTCACCTTCGCTTGCGGTGTCCCCAATTGCTAGGTTCTTAAGGCCGATGAGCGCTGCGATGTTGCCTGCAGGTATCTGATCCACAAGGACCCTCTCAGGACCCATGTAGATTCCTACTTGCGAAACTTTTTGGGTGCCATCTTGTCCTGATATGTGGAGCTCGACGCCCTTCTTTACTACCCCTGAGAACACTCTTCCGATTGCCACTTCTCCGCTGTGCGGGTCTGCTTGGATTCCGAATATTACCAGATTTGCCTTTGCACTCTGGTCTACGCTCGTCATCGCCTTTCCGTCGTCGTTGTTGATGTCGCCGTGCCAGAGGTATGGTATTCTGTATGCCTGCGCCTGCCTTGGGTTCGGCAGGTGCTCAATTATCATAGTAAGCGTTGCCTCGTCGATAGGCGCTACTTCTTGGAGCTTCTCTAGGTTTTCTGCGGCAGTGAGCGCGAAGATGTCCTTGAACGTTATCTTGTGGGCTTCCATTATCCTCTTAGATATCGCCCACTTCCTAGCCGCGCTGCCGATGCACACGCTTCCGTCGTCGACGCTGACCTTCCACTTGCCTCTGAACTCCTCAGGACAGTAAGAATCGATTAGCTTGTTGACGCTTGCGATCAGTTCGAGTAGCCTTTGGAAGGTCTGTTCTGGAGTGAGCCTGAGTTCGGTTAGGAGCCTATCGACCTTGTTTATGAAAAGAACCGGCTTTGCCTTCTCCTTGAGCGCCTGCCTGACGACAGTCTCGGTCTGCGGCATGATTCCCTCCACCGGGTCGACGACCAGAATGACTCCGTCGACTGCCCTCATCGACCTTGTGACGTGCCCTCCGAAGTCGACGTGCCCTGGCGTGTCGATGAGATTGATTATGAAATCCTTCTCCTTGTACTGGAAAGCAAGCGAGATGTTTGCCGACTTGATCGTCATCTTCCTGTCCTTTTCAATTGCTTCATAGTTTGTATAGAGCGCCTCTCCTGCAACAGCCCTAGATATGATTCCTGCCTTTGCGAGCAAAGAGTCGGTGAGCGTAGTTTTGCCGTGGTGGACGTGTGCGACGATCGCGACGTTCCTAATGCGGTCTATGTCGCTCATTATCTTCGCGGCCTCTTCAGCGGCGAATTCACGTCGTACCATGCTATTACCTTGCGCTCCTTGCCATCCTTTCCAGCTCCGTTCGCTTCTTTATGGCGTAGCTGTTAGGGTCGCTGCTCGCCGCGAGCATCACCTCGTTTGCGAGTGCGTCAGAAAGAGTCCTCCTGTTCTTGAATGCGCCGATCACTGTCGAGAGCGCCAGATTGTTTATCGCAACATTTAGCCTTCTAAGCGAGCTGATATCGACTGCAACGTTGTAGGCGATTCCTCCGTATCGGACCCTTGTGGTGTCCTCGATCGGGGCTGCACGCTCAAGCGCATTCACGAAAACCTGGATCGGGTTCTTGTTCGTCTGTTTTGCAATCTTGTCGAATGCATCCTCGACCACGCCCATGACCTTGAGCTTCTTTCCCTGCAGCTGTCCCTCGGTTCGAATCACGTGGCCCCCTACCTTGTGCCCGGTTCCGCCCCTCATCAGCTTGTTTATCAGTCTCTCGACAATGTTCACCGTGTCGCTCTTCTTCCTGCCGTACGAATTAGGATTGACCTTTGGTGTGAGGACTATGTAGTTTGCAAGGCTCTGGTCGTTTACGATTACATCCCTATATGAGTACTTGCCGAAGAGCAGCTGCTCGTCGCCGGTAGGCTCTGCCTTTGCCTTCCTTGTTGGAACCTTCGTCGGCTTTGCTACCTTCTTGTCTTCCTCGATATTTTCCTGCACAGCTTCCTCAGCCATTCAAATCATCTCTTAGGCTTCTCCTTCTTGCCCTTAATTATCTGATACACGTCAACGCCGTTTATCGCAACAACCCGATACTTCATTCCAGGTATGCATCCCATCTGGCCTCTTTGCGATCCGCCGAGCCCCTGTATGGTCACCTCGTCGTGCTCGTCGATGAAGTTGATCGTTCCGTCGCCAGGCACGAACGCGCCCACGACCTTTGCGTTCTTAATAAGCTGCACCCTAACGCACTTGAGCTGCCCTGAGTGCGGCTGCTTTTGTCCGACTGCGAACTTCTGAAGGACTATCGCCTTTGCCCTCGGAACGGTTCCGACCGCATCGAACTTTTGCTTGTTTTTGAAGAATCTCCTCTTCCACCACTTCTTGAGCATGCGCTGGTGCTTTCTCTTCCTTATCAACTCCTTAGCTGCAAATTCTCCTCGTGGCATAAATTCACTGGTATTCTTCTTTTAGTATGTTCGAGTTGCCCGGCTCTAGTATGGCAACTGCATTGACTGGATACGGCCTTCCGCAGACTGTTCCGAGCTGCAGAGAGCTATCCTTGTATTTGAGCATCTTGACGCTTGCGACATTGCAAGTGTGCACCAAATCGTCGACAACCTGCTTCTTTCCTTTCTCTGCTATGACGACTAGCTTTGCCTTGTCCTCGCTGATTGCCTTCGACACCTCGTTTGCGCCGAGCGCAACCTTTCCAGTGTCAACTGCGAGCCTGATGTCGTTTCCTAAGTCAGCCATAAATAAACCTTAAAAAGATGCAGAAAGCATCCGACGGCAAACCCTCTGAAGGATTTGTTTAATATTATTCTCGTCTAAAGGTATTTAAAGCTTACACGTTTTATGAAGAGGCGTGTTGCGCTTCTTTTTTCTTTGCAGTCCTGTATTGTTTCAAAGCGTATGCTACGCCTACAATTCCTAGGAGCCCCGTATAGAAAGATACCATAAAGGTCTCCAAGACGCAGAAAACTCCGCAAACCATCACCCAACGTTCCTTGGCCGGATCGCTTGACCTGAAATAGATGCCAACTGTAATGGCGATAATTATTCCGATTGCTGCTCCACCTGCACCTAACGCTTGTGGGAACCCGCTACTCGAAAGAATAAAGAGCGCGCTAATTATGGTGGAAAGTATGCCGCCTATTAACGCAACAATCATGCCAATTCCAGCTTTATCCATAAAATCACTTCCTTATGTAGATATTTATCTGTTTGTTTGAAACGCTGCTTAAACACTCAGTGCTGAGTTATGACCTGGTTGCACCCCGGGGTGGTGCCGATCTGGCCGCTTATTATCAGCTTGAAGTATCCCACGAGAGGCACGTCGTAGAGCACAGAGCCTATGACGTCGCCCTGCCTTGCCGGGTAGTTGCCGAACTGCATGTCAAGGCCCGGGTTGTTATCGCCCTTTGTGAGGGTGTAATAGGTGCCGTTGGCGTTTAGTACGGCTACAAGCCTATGTATTATAGCGCCGCTGAAAGTGTCGTTGGAGTTGGTCTGGTAGACTATTATCGGGTTTGAGTAGTTTTCGTTTATCGTTGTATTGGCGATGCTTATCTGCGAGGTGTCTATTATCCGATAGGTCTGGGGCCCGTATTGCGAGCTTATCTGCACCCTTCCCATCGTGTAATTGTACTTGACTATGTTATTTTGGGGGTTTGCCCCGATGTAGCACTTGCTGAGCTCTTGCTGCTGGCCTTGGAATTGAAGCCTTGCGATGCATTGCGTGTCGTAGAGCGCAATCGAATAGGTGTAGTTATTGCCTGCGGGCAATATGTTGGTTATCTTAGACCTGTTGCCATTTAGGAAAGCGTAGTATGCCAAGAACTCATTTTGCGCGCCGCTTTGCATCGATGCGAGGTCCTGCGCGCTGATTTTTACAACGGGTACGTGATTCGTCGCGGCAAACTGCGAGAGATTTGAGATTCCGTGCAGCACTACCATGTCGCCTTTCTGCAAAACTGGCAGCATGCTGCAGCTGGCGACCGCATTTATCGGCGATGTTGTCTGGAGAACGATCACAAGGATTATCCAAAAGCCCACTGCTGCGCCGATCGCCATTGCTATGTCCTTTATGCCCTCCTTCTTGCCCTTCTCGCTTATCTCCTCCTTTGCCTCCTTTGCGATCAAGACGATTATTATCACTACGACGACAAATGCCGCGGCTCCGATGATCGGGTTGTTCTGAAGCGAGTACCCTATTATCAGAACGATCAGCAGTATGTAGAGGGGCCACATGGGCAACTGCTTTTTTGGCTTTGTGCGCTGCTTTTTGGGCAATCAAGCACCGTGCGTCTGTTGCTGCTTGCTTGCAATGTTTGCAACCTGCAGTCCTACAGCCCTAGACTCGCCTTCGGTCTTGGAGACGCCGACTGCGGTGTCGGAGTTCACTATCAGAGAGTCGTTGTGGCTGACCACCACGAACTGAGAGTTCCTGCTCATCTCCTTTATTAGGTGCGAGAGCTTCTTTGAATTCTCCTTGTCGAGCGCCGAATCAACTTCGTCGAAGATGTAGAGCGCCGACGGCTTGTGCATGTGTATCGAAAAGATGAGCATGAGCATGACCAGGGACTTCTCTCCGCCGGATAGCGCGTGCTCGCGCTTGTAGGTCTTTCCGTCTGCGATCTTTATGTGCAGGCCGCTGTTGAACGGATCCTTGGGGTTCTCAAGCTCGATCTGCGCCTTCCCGGGGAAGATGTAGTTGTAGAGCTTTGTGAAGTTGGTGTTCACCGCATCGAATGTCTCTTGGAATATCTTGAGCTTCTTTGAGTCGATCTCCTCTATCATCTTCATGATTGCCTCTTTTTCGACTGCGAGGGTGTTGAGCCTTGATTCGGCCTCTCCTACCTCTCCCTTCTTTGTCTCGTAGACCTCCGGAGCCTTGAGGTTCACGGCGCCGAGCTGCTCTATCTTGACGCCGACGTACGTGAGCTCCTTCTCCATCTCATCCAGCGGCATGTTGACTTTCTCTATTCCCTGCGGGAACGCGGAAAGCTCCGCGCGCAAGTCGACTAGCCTGACCTCGAGCTGCCCCCTCTTGTTGTTGATCTCGTTTAGCGTCCTGTCCGCTTCGTCCTTCTCTGCGTCCTTCTTGCCCTTCTCTGAGCTGAGCGATGCGACCTTGTCCTCTATGCTGTGCATCTTGTCGAGTGCGCGCTTGCTCGCCGAGCTGCTGCTCCTTATCTTGTCCTCGAGCTCCACCCTGCCCTTTTCGTAGGCTATCTTCCTTGCATTCTTGTCGTCTGAGTCGGCCTTTATGCCGTCTATGACCTTTGCAAGCTCAGTGGATTCAAATGCAAGCTCTTTCTTCCTCTTCTCGTTGACCTTGTTCTCGGTCTGGAGCTCTGCGACGCGCACCTTGAGCTTCTCTAGCTCCTCGCGTGCCCTTTGTATCCTCTCCTTTTCCTCCTTGCTCATCCCGTGCTTTGCAATCGCCTTGGCAGCTTCTATCGACTTGTTGTAGAGCTCGTCTGCTTCCTGCCTCAAAGATTCCAGTTCCGCTACCGACTTGTCCTTCTCCTTGCTGCCCTCCCTTATCCTCTCCTCGAGTTCGGATATCTTTGAAGTGTGGGACTTGATAGTTGATGAAACCTTCTTTATCTCCTCGCGCATCTGCACGAGCTGCTCATCTATCGAAGCGAGCTGCGATTCCATCTTGGCGTCGTCAAGCTCCTGCTGCGCTTTTTGCTTTCTGAGCTTTGTTAGATTGTTTGAGATTGTACCATTCTCCTCAAACAGCACCGCCCTCCTCAATTCCAGTTCCTTTAGTTGGCTTTCAATTGATGCCAACGACAGTCTCCTCTTTGCTGATCCGCCGGAGAGGATGCCCGATTGTTCAACCAGTTCGCCGGCAAGCGTGACATACCTGTGCTTCCCTACCCCATATTCCTTTGACTCCTCGACGCTGCCGATTATGTAGGTGTTGCTAAAGACATATTCGAACACCCTGCCGAACTTCTTTTCGAACTTTAGGACATCGATAACTGCGGAGAGCTTCGCGTCCCTCTTTTTCTCTCCCTCAAACGTGAGGTCGTTCATCGGTATGAACGTCGCCCTTCCGAGGTCATTCTTCTTTAGGAACGAGATTATCTTCGATGCGGATTCAATCGAATCGACGACAAAGTAATCGAATCGTGCGCCTGCGCAAGCCTCGACCGCCTGCGCGTTTTCGGCGCCATATGTGCAGAGCTGCGAGACCCTCCCAAAGAAGCCATCCTTCTCGCCGAAGTTGTTGCCCACCTTTCCGTACACTGCGCTCTCCCTTGACGCGTTCATCGCCCGCTGCTCTTTGAGCGCAAGCGACTTGGTGTCGATCTCGCCAAGTTCGGCCACGATCTGTTTTGACCTAGACTCGGCCTGGGTAATTTCTGAGGCGAACTTTGAAGTGGATTTCGATATCGATTCTATTCCCTGGTTTATCTCCCTCTTCGTCTTCTCCTTCTCGTCAAGCTGCGACTGCGTATTTTCAAGCCTCGATTTCTGCTCGACTACGCTGTTTTTTGTGGCGGCAAGATCTGCCTGGAGCGCAGAGATTGTTTCCTGCATGGCGGTTGCTTCCTGCTCGAGCGAGCTTATCTGCTTGTGCAGATTTGCCATCCTGTTATCGTTGGACTCCGTCGTCTCCTTTGAATCGGCAAACATCGGCTCGGCATCTGCGATCTTCTTGTTGTGCTGCACTAGCTCCTCCTTGTTTGCTGCAATCGCTGCGGTAATTTCCTTTATCTCCTCCTTTGCCGCCATGAGCCTCTGGCTCTTCTCGTCCTGCTGCTTGCGGTTCGTCTCTAGCGACGCGGCTATTAGTGCGAGGTCCTTGTTTATGCTCTCGAGCTTCTTGCCCTCTTCGCTTGAGGAAAGCGTTGTTTCGCTCATCTCTTTGGTCAGCTGCTGCCTATCGGTGCTCAGCTTTGCGATCGCGCTTGAGAGCTCGCCGATCTCCGCTGCGAGCTTTTGCTTTTTCGCATCGAGCAGCGCCAGCTCCTTTGAGTATTTGTCATAGTTCTGCTTTATGTCCTGCTCTCTTGCCGACAAAACGTTGTACTGCAAGAGCTTCTTTCGATTGCCCAGGTCCATGAAGCTCTCTGCGGCCTCCTTCTCCTTCTCTAGGTCCTTGAGATAGCCTAGCCTCTCGTTTAGTATTGCGTGCAGCTCGCCCGCCTTGAGGTTGACCTTGTCTAGCTCCCTTAGCGACTCTGCCTTCTTGGACTCGAATTCCGAGATGCCAGATGCGATGTCTATGAGCTCTCTTCTCTCCTTTGGATTGAGCTCCATCATCCTGCTTATCTCTCCTTGCGTGATCGTGCTCGAAGGGTCAATGCTGACTTGGTGCCTCTTTAGGACCTCGACGACCTCCTGCTTTGTCATCCTCTTGCCATTTAGCTTGTATGCGCTCTTGCCATCGGCGCGCGCAGCCCTTACGACCTCTATGTCCTCGTCGCCGCCGAATGTCAGCTTGACATAGGTCTTTGCAAGCTTGTTCTTCTGCCTTGCAGATGAAGTGATTAGCGATTCAAGCTTGTCCGCCCGCATCCTCTTTAGCGACCCCTCTCCGAGCGAGAAGAGCAGTGCGTCGCAGATGTTGCTCTTTCCAGACCCGTTTGGGCCCACAATGCATGTGAAGCCCTTGCTGAAAAGTAGGCTTGCGTGCTTGAAAGACTTGAAATTAGTGAGGTTCATGCCCTTAAGATAAAGCATGCTTATACCGGTCGCACTATTACTTGTCTAAAAAGCCTTTTAAACGTTTTTACCCTTGCCGACAAGGTGCATTGATATCAGGGCCTGCAGCAGGCTGCCGGTCGTTATGCCCCGCAACTTCCCACGCTCGACAACCGCGATAACTCCGACATCCATGCTCTGCATCTTTGAGAGCGCATCGATTATCTGCGCCCTTTGTGATATTTCAGGAATAGGGACTGCGAGATCCTTTGCGAATCTGCCCTTTCGCTCCTTCGCCTGCCTAAAAATGTCCAGCATCGCATAGCCCTCCTTTGTCTTCATTATGAAAAGATGCTCCTTCTTTTTGCGGACTATGTTGTATATGCCCTCTATCCTAGTCTCCGGCTTTACGAGTGCGTATCGCTTTGTCATTGCATCCGAGACGTGCAGGCCTGCGGTCTTGCGCCTTATGATCAGGGTCTGCTCCTCGGACTTCGCGCCTCCGTACAAGAAGAAGACTATTATCAGGTCCCAGACGGCTATGAATTCTCGGTAATCGATCGAATACGAGCTTGCAAACAGCACAAAGAGTGCGGTGCCGAGCACTATCGCGCCCATCAGGTACTTGCTGACCCTCACCGTGAGCATTGTCGCATCGAAATAGTTCCTCCTCTTCTGCAGATAGCTCCTAAACACCCTGCCGCCATCCATAGGGAATGCCGGGAGTATGTTAAAGACGCCCAGCAGTATGTTAAGCTCGAAGAGAACTTGAAGTAGCTGCGTCGCAGCGCCCATCGGCGCAATTATTACTAAGACGCCGAAGATCGCGCCGAGCAGCAGGCTCATCATCGGCCCTGCAAGAGCTATGTTGAATTCCACTTTCGGATGCAGCTTTGTCTCGTCGATCATCGACGCGCCGCCGATCGGCAATAGCATGATGTTCCTTACCTTTACGTTGTTGCGCAAAGCGGTCACCGAGTGCGCAAGCTCATGTATCAGAACGCAGATGAACAGGAGCACTATTACGACGAAGAAGTACGTGCTTACAAGCAGCGAGAAGATGAGCAGAAGCAGGAATGTCCAATGCAAGTCTATCTCTATGCCGAAAATCTTGCCTATGCTTATCGCGCTT
>JAGWHG010000024.1 GCA_028866975.1 Microcaldota archaeon
TAGAGTGTGGGGCCGTTTTGATGTATCTGCTCTTTTATGTCCTTTAGCCACTGTGCAGGGCTGCGCCTTGCCTGCTTGAGCTTCTGGGTAGATTCCATAAAATAAGAACCGCATCCTGGTTTAAAGCGTTTTTCCCCATTTTCGTACAAAGTGCAGCAAGGGAGTCATTGTCTCTGCAGCTTTTCGTACACATTTGCCGACTTTATCTTGTATAGCCACTCGCGATTTGTGTGGTTTATCCTGCTGGAGATCAGAAGTAGATTCTGCTTCTCAAGTTGTGTGACGGCGTTGTTTACGGTATTAAAAGAAAGGCCCGTCTCTTTGCATATCTCGTTCTTGGACTTGTAGGCGTCGCGTATTACGCCCAAAACGGCTTGCATCGATGGCGTGGCTTTTACCGCATACATCCTTGTCACGCAAAGAAGTGCTTCTCAAAGTTTGCAACATCGCCCTCTGCAGTGTCCGCATCGGATGCGTGCACAAGGTTCCGGCATGCCCTCTTCTCTATGTTGCCCTGATATATCGAATCGTTTCCGTAGTCGCCTCTTATTGTGCCCTTCGGCGAAATAGATGGGTCGGTCTTGCCGATGAGGGCGCGCGACTTGTTTGCCGCATCCTCTCCTTCAAGGACCATCGCAATCACATCTGTCGAGACTGCATAGCCCCGATTCCACTGGTTTAGCTGCTTGCCGATCCCTAGAGGGTCGGTTGTTCCGAAAAGCTTCATGACCATCTCCGTTCCCCCTTTTTCAGACATCGATGTGAGCGTCTTGCCGCCCATTCCGCTTAGCTGCGCCTCTGAATCAGGATATAAGAGCTCAGCGAGCGCAGGGGATATCATTCCCTTCTTCATCTTCTGTATTGTCAGTCCCGTCTCCTCAAACCTTGAGATTATGGTCCCGATCAGCTTCCTCTCTATCGCATCCGGCTTTATGAAAATCAATTCTCTGCTCATGCTCACACCTAGGATATTTTTATAGGTTAATGAGTCAAATATTATATATAGGCTTCTCTATCCTGGTGATTTTACGATACGTCAACCGATAATTAGTGTTCTTGGCCATGTAGACCATGGCAAGACCAGCCTTCTTGATCGCATACGCAGCACTACGACCGCAGCCAAGGAGGCAGGGGGAATAACACAGCATATCGGCGCTAGCGAGGTCCCATTGGACATAATCGAGAAGGTCGGAGGCGAGCTGCTCAAGCGCTTTGGGGCAAAGATGGTGATACCAGGGCTTTTATTCATAGACACCCCGGGGCACGAAGCATTCACAAATCTTAGGAAGCGCGGAGGCAGCGTTGCGGACCTTGCGATACTTGTCGTGGACGTGAGCAAGAGCTTTGAGCCGCAGACATATGAGGCAATAGAGATACTCAAGGAGTACAAGACGCCGTTCATAATCGCGGCAAACAAGATAGACCTCATCAATGGCTGGATAAAGAAGGACACTTATTCATTCCTTGAATCTCTCTCGCAGCAGAACCCAAATGTCGCAAACGAGGTCGAGGCGAAGATGTACGAGCTGATAGGAAAGCTCAGCGAGCTTGGAATGAACGGCGAGAGGTTCGATCGCGTAAAGGACTTCCAAAGGGAGTTTGCCCTCTTTCCCGTCAGCGCAAAGACCGGAGAGGGGATCGCAGAACTGCTAGTCTATGCAACTGGCCTTGCCCAGAAGTTCCTAGGCCCGAGGCTTGAGATAAACCCCGACGAGGCAGGAAAGGGGAGCATACTCGAAAAGAAGGAGGAGAAGGGGCTCGGCACAACAATAGACGTGATACTATACAACGGAACGCTTAGCGTAAACGACATGATTGCATTCGCCACGCCAAACGGGCTTGGCACCGCCAAGATAAAGGCTCTGCTCAAACCAAAGTCTATGCAGGATTTGCGCGAATCTGCATCTAAGTTCGACTATGTCGATTCGGTCACCGCGGCTTCGGGAATAAAGATTAGCGGCAGCGGCCTTGATGATGCGCTGCCCGGATCGCTGCTGATCTCCACAAAGGCGCCGACCTATGGAGAGGAGATAAAGACCGAGATACAGCATGCATTTGCAACCGACCAGACCGGAGTAATACTAAAGGTGGATACGATAGGCAGCCTTGAGGCGCTATCGAAGCTGCTAGAAGGCATGGGGGTGCACATCAGCAAGAAGGGCTTAGGCGATGTTAACAAGCGAGACGTCCTGGACGCATTTGCGATGAAAGCATCCGACCAGTTCAGCTCGATCGTGCTATCATTCAATGTCAGCATCGCAACCGACGCGCAAAACGAGAGCTCGATGACTGGCGTTCACATAATCAACCAAAATGTCATCTACAAGATACTAGACGACTACAAGGAGTGGCTCGAGGATGCGCGCAGGCTTGAAAAGCAGCAGGCCGAGAGGTCGCTGACCTTCCCTGGAATGGTGAAGGTGCTGCCTAACGCCCTCTTTAGGGTATCGAACCCCGCAGTATTCGGGGTGGATGTTGTGGCGGGCAGGATAAGGCCATCTTATCTGCTGATAAACGAGGCTACGAGAAAGATGGGAAGGATAGTTGAGATACAAAACAACGGCGCCTCGCTGCCTGAGGCGAAGATGGGGGAGAGCGTGGCGATATCCGTGGACGATGCGGTGATCGGGAGGGGGATAGAGGGCAACATGGTGCTCTACACCCTTGTAGATGATGAGAGCGATCGGCTGCTGAGGTCCAAGTTCAGGCACCTGATAAACGACAATGAACTTGAGCTGCTTGACAAGATATTCGAGCTGAAGAGGAAGATGATCGAGAGGCAGTGAATGGGAACGATACGCACAGAACTTGGAGAGATAAGCTATTCTGTAGTTAGGGGCAAGAGGAGGAGCATATCGCTGCACTTCCAAAACAGCTCGACTCTGGTTGTATCAGTACCAAAATATTCGCTTGTTAACATAGAGCGATTGCTCGATAGGCATATGAAATGGATAACCAAGCAATTTTGCCAGATGCTCAACTCTAAAGATATGGTAAGAGAAGAAGAGGTGCTCTACAACGGCTCTTATCATAAGATCGAGTTTGTACCTTGGGCGGGCAGGGCCAAGGTTACAAGGTTGGAAAACGAGATATTGGTAGAGTCGCAGGACAGGATGTCTGGATTGCGGGCGCTCGATAGGTTCATGCAGAAAAGCACTGCGCAAATCGCAGAAGAGATGATAGCGCCGAAACTTCGGCAGACAGAGAAGAGCATCTCCTCACTGAGGTTTCGCAGGATGAGGAAGTGGGGTTATTGCAATACTGATGGGATGATAAAGCTCAACGCGTACCTGTCGATGCTTCCGATCGAGATATTCGACTACGTAGTGAGCCACGAAGTTGCACACCTCTCCCATATGAACCACTCGAAAAGATTCTGGGCGGTCGTCTCGCAGCTCTGCCCCAACTACAGAGAACTCAGAAAAGAGCTCAAAAGGTATAACACGAACGGCCTTAGATCACTTGAGCAGCGAGTTTAGCTCCTCGCCGTCTATGTTGAGCCTGTACTTGGACATTATCTTCTTTATCAGCGCGCCCTTGTCTTTTTCGTGCATCCCATCTACCAGTTTCCTTAGGTTAGCCCCTGAGATCTTCTCGAGCTTCTTTGCGCTGACGATCTTATCTACTTCGTCTAGGCCCTTGGGCAGAGCCTTGACGATCTCTTCGACCGCGTTCTTTGTGACCACGCCGTTTGCATACCCTTCGAATATGTAGATGAGCACATCTTCGGGGATTGCGCCCACCTCTATGCCGCTCCTTCTCATGTCCTTCATCTTCTCGAGCAGGAACGCGGCTACGAACTTGGGGTCGGCTTTTGACTTCTCGACTATCGTGTTGTAGAGCTGCAGCTGCGGGGACTTTTGCATCTGCTCGGCAAGCTGCGCATTTCCTATATCCTTCTTGAGATTCCTGCTTGTCTTCTCTATGTTCGGCACCATCTTCTTGAGCGATGAGAGCTTCTTTTTATCGACTTCTATCGGCATCGCATCGGTTTCAGGATAGAGCCTTGAGCCCCCGGGCAGCGGCCTTAGGAACCTGCTCGTCATGTTCTTCGAATCCACGGCCCTTGTCTCAAGCGGCAGCTCCTTTATGGCCATCTTCGCCCTCCATATTGCGCGCTCGATTGCTTCCTTTGCAGCGCCGCTCTGCCCGCTGACAAGCATGAATGCATCTCCTTCCACAAGCCCGAGCCGGTTCTCAAGCTCGATTACCTCCTTCTTTGATATTGCGTACTTCTCAAGGTCCTCGTCGCTATGTATTATGCCGCGAATTCCAGACACCTTTGCGTAATCGCTTATCTCGCTGCCGAGCCTTCTGTTGGGGTTTATCTCAAAGCCCACTATTCCGGCAAATCCCTTGAGCCTTGCGCCGTATACGGAGCCCTCGCCCCTAAGGTTCTCTTTGATTACTTTCGATGCGGTTGATGCGAATACATCTGTGACATCCACGGCGCTGCCGACTTGCGCCTTCTTTGACTGCAGCTCATCTCGCAGCTTGAGCAAATTTATCTGGCGCTCGACCTCGTTTTCTATTATCTTGTCCACGACGTCTAACTCCTGGAATCCCTTGAGCTCGACCCTCACGCCGTTTGCAATCGAGAGGTTGACGTCCTGGCGTATCGAGCCGATGCCTCGCTGAACCTTTCCGGTAAGCCGCAGCAGCATGCCGATCTTAAACGCCACTTCTTTGACCTCCTGCGGGGTCGCAAGAACTGGGTCGGTGTCTATCTCGATGAGCGGAATACCGAGCCTGTCGGTGTTATAGGTCACGGTGTTCTCGTCTTGCGAAACGATGCCGCTGGATTCCTCCTCTAGAAATATCGATGGTATCGGTATCTTTTTCTTGTTCAGTTCCAGATGGCCGTTGTATCCGACCTGCATCGTCCTTTGAAAGCCGCTAGGATCGCTGCCATCGACCACCCCCTTCCTCATCACCTCTATCTCGTCTGGAACGCCGCAGCCAAATGTCTGCGCAAGCAGCATCGCAGTCTCGAGCGCCTCGGAATTGAGGTTGTGGGGCGGCTCTTCGTCGGTGTCGACTAGGCACGTCGCGTCTCGGAAAGAATTGTACACGAACTTTCGGTTCTTGCCGCTCTCAAAGCTTGTAGATACGTCGACAAGTCCGAGCTCTCCTGCCACTGCGCGCTGAACCCTCTCCACCTTCCCAATCTCCTCCTCTTCGGCGAGATTTGGGTCGCAGCTGCAGAAAAGCTTGTGGGCGGTTGCGAGCCTTTGGTGTATTTCAAGGCCGGACTTAAAGCCAAGGTTCTTGTAATAATCAGCATCGTGCATTTTATCCCCGCAGATATAAAACAAACTTATACAATATATATAAAATAGGCTGTAGGCCCATAATGTCAGATTTTGTGATGCAGCTTTTCAAGAACTTTGATTCCCTCACCTCCCAGGACCCCAGCGGCACGCGCAAGAGGCTGCTCACCGCCCTAAACTATGGCATAGATTCTGGCCAGCCGGGCAGGCTTTTGGAGCGCAGCCTGCGCATGGATAAATACACGATTAGCTGCGGTTCTGCATGCTATGACCTTCTTGACAGGTTCGATCGGGTGATGTTTGTCTCGTTCGGGAAGGGCTCGCTTGGAATGGCGCTGAAGTTTGAGGAGATGGCGTGCGAGGCTGGGATACCATATGTCGGAGGAATGGCAGTTGTCCCTGTGGGAACTGGAAAGGGCACAAAGACAAGGAACATGCAGATAGCCGAGGGGGACCATCCGCACCCTGGATGGAATAGCCTCAAGGCCGCCTACAGGGTAATTGAATTTTTGGGGAACGCAGACAGGAGGACATTGGTCATCGCGGGCATAAGCGGAGGGGCATCGGCTATGCTCGAAATACCGCATGATGAGATTTCGTTTGGGGAGTATGTTGCGATGAACAAGCTGCTGCTAAGGAGCGGCGCTAATATAAATCAGATAAATTCGGTGAGGAAGCACCTCTCAAAGCTAAAAGGCGGGCAGCTTATCGGCTATGCCAATGGCGCCACGTTCCAATCCCTGATAATATCGGATGTCATAGGCGATGACATAGGCTCGATAGGCTCTGGGGCCACGGCACCGGATGAGACGACCTTCAAGGATGCCGTAAACGTAATCGATGAGTTTAGTCTTAGGGACAAGGCTTCCAAAAGCATAATCACAAGGCTGGATGAAGGCGCAAAGGGGATGAGGGTAGAGACCCCAAAAGAGAGTGATCCAATATTCAAGAACGTCCATAACATGCTGATAGGAAACAACGAGCACGTCTGCCTGCAAATGAAGGCGTGGGTGGAGGATATGTACCCGCAGTACGAGGTAAGATATCTCGGTTCGGAATGGCAGAGCGACGTCGGCATCATGTCTGCGCAAATCGCGCAAATAGCAGCGAGCATCAGCAAACAGCTGAGGAAGTCTTCGGACAAGAAGGAGGTCGTTGCGATATTTGGAGGGGAAGCTACGGTGAAAATTGGGGAAGATGTAATTGGCAAGGAAACCAGGGGCGGCAGGAACCAGCATGCGGCTCTTATGGTGAACAACAAACTCAAAGGGCTAGAGGGGGTGTACGTTACTTTCTGCGCAAGCGATGGCAGGGACTATACGAATGATGCGGGTGGAATCGCAGATCCGATTGCCTATAGCAAGGCAAAGGAGTTGAAGCTTGATCTTGACGACTACCTTATGAATTACAGGTCCGGTGATGCGCTCGAGAAGATGGGCGCCCTCCTTACAACAGACGGCCCAACAGGGACGAACCTTATGGACATAGGAATTGCAGTTTTCAGGAGGGCCTAGAGAGGTACCTCTTGAGTTTTCTAAACGCCTTGCCCCGATGCGATATTTTGTTTTTCAATTCAGAGCTCATCTGCGAGTATGTTTTTGTGTAGCCCTTCGGAACGAACAGCACATCCCATCCGAATCCGCTCTTTCCCCTGGGCCTGAGCGCGATCCTTCCGTCAGTCCTTCCGGAAAAGATGCGCATCTTCTTGCCATCATAAAAACCGATGTACACCTCTGCGTGTGCTGCCCTGCTCTGCCCCCTCTTCACCAGCCGTGCAATTCCATCTGTGCCACAGTTGACAAGGACCAATTTAACCAGTGCGCCGGGAAAGCCGTTGAGCGATTCGATATACAAGCCAGTGTCTTCAACCACTACGGGCTTCTTTAGTATCTTGTAGGCGCGCTCAGCCTTGTCCCTTACTATGTCTGCCCCGTTTATCGACTGTATTTCCGGCACATCTATATCGGAATGCGCAACCTTCCTTTCGAGTATCTGCTCTGCTTCACGCAGCTTATTGTGATTTGATGTAACGAATACGAAATCCATAGTATTAACCAAATGTGAAAGTATATATCTTGAAGCCGGGATTCGCGTCTATTTCCAGAATGTGCGGACCGTATGATGGCGTTGAGACGATGTTGTAGAGCCTTGGAGAGGCTATCGCAGCAGTTGCAATCCCGTTGGATGCAATGTCATCAGCGCCAACAGAGTGTGATGGGAGGTTTTCTCCGTCCAGCCTGATTGTTATTGTCGAGTTGCCCGATGCGACGATATTGACGTTCTTTGCATAGTAGAAGAAAAATAATTTGGAGCTGTTGATGGCCACCATCCCGTCGGGGGCGTTGTACCACGAACCTGACAGATACGGAGTGTTTGCCGATGTGTTGCTAGGGACCGCATAGGTGACGACCTTGTTTGGCATGAATCCCTGCTGGTTGCCCAGCGGCGCGCGCGCAGTTGAGTATCCGAAGTAGGTTTCCGGGGACCTTATCTGCGAGAAGTTTGCGTTGTCGGTGAAGTTGACAAAACCAGGGCTTGCGTTGTAACCTGCGCTCTTGAGCAGCTCTTGTATCGCAGCTTCTGTGGTATTGAAGCCGCCCTCGCCAAATGAGGTGTAGCGTATGTTGCCATTTGCATCAATCAGATAGTCTGCCGGCCAGTACTGGTTGCTATACGCGTTCCATGTCGCATGCGCGCTGTCAAGCGCCACCGGGTATGTTACGCCAAACTTCTGCACGGCGCCAAGCACGTTGGTATAGTTCGCCTCGAATTGGAACTCCGGTGTGTGGACCCCGACTATCACAAGCCCTTCCCTGCTATACTTTGCCTCGAGGGCATTGAGGTATGGTATCGTCCTTATGCAGTTTATGCAAGAATACGTCCAGAAGTCCACGAGCACCACCTTGCCCTTTAGCTGGCTGATGTTGAGCGCCGGGGAATTTATCCATGCGCCAATCCCCATAAAGTTCGGCGCGGCGCCGTAATTTGCGAGAGTGACATTCTTTGCAGATAGGCTCTGGTTGAAGACGAGTGTGGATGCAAGTGCCAACACCGCTATCAGTGCTATGACGCCGAATACGATTATGTACGCGTTTACCTTCATCTTCTGACCGCTTCGGCGCTTGTGCCTGCCATGTATGATAGGAAGGCAGGCAATAAAGGCAGTATGCATGGAGAGAGGAACGTTAGTATACCTGCAACCAGCGCGAGTGCGAAGTTTAGATTGTTGCCCAGAGACATCGGTCCCTGAGGGCCTATTAGGAATACCGATATCACGCCTATGTAGCCGGTGATGACAAGCGCCCCCATCGCCACAAGGAAGATTCCGCCGATGGCATTGAAATACTTGAGGAAGCCCTTG
>JAGWHG010000025.1 GCA_028866975.1 Microcaldota archaeon
CCTGCGGCCCCTCGCCAGCTACTCCCTCCTTTGCTGCCTTCTCCTCAAGGCCTGCAATCTCGGATTTTATTATCTGGAGCTGCGTGCCATCGAAAGCGCGCTGTGCAAGCCCCTCGCCAATCCCCTCGAGCTCGTGTATCTGGTCTGTCAGAGAAAGGTTCGGCAGCACCAATTTCTTGAGCTTTGCGCTCTCGATGCCCTGCGAGACCTGCGCTGCTATGCCCTTTCCAGTTGCGCCGACGATCTTTCCGATCTGCGCAGCCGCGCCCAAAACTTCCTTGTTGAGCCCGACAAGCTTCTTCTCCATCTCTGCGCCCTTGATCTTGGTTCTTATCTGCGCCGCCCTCTGTGCGACCTGCTGTTCTCCGGGTATCACGATCTGCACTTTTTGTGCGGCGGCCTGCTGCTCTGCACTAAGTGCGCTCTCCATGCTGCCTATGCGCTTGCATGCGCTGTTGTAATCATAAGGCTCTATGTCAACTTGCGATGCGAGCGCGTCCTTTAGGTCCAGCACTATCCCCATGGCGTGCGCCGCGCCCTCCGCTCTGTCTATCGCATCTGCAATTGAATTATAGTCGGTGGGTTCAGGCACTTATCTCCTCCTTCTTCTTGAACATGTCTGGCGAATACGGCGTGTTGCTGTGCACTATCTCCATCACCTTCTCCTTGTCGCGATAGTAATGCGCAACGATCCAGCCTACGCTGTCGACATCGAAAAGGCTGTTTGCAACCATCCACTCAAGAACTGCCGCCTTCTCCTTTACATCGTCGCCGATCTCCGTCTTCGTGTAACCGCCATAAAGCATTATCATCTCTGCGAGCCTGGACAGATCAGCGACCTGTATGAACGTGTCGCTCCTAAGATTCCACCTATATATCACGTTCACGTCTCCGGTCTTTAGTATCTCCCCGAATTCGAGCACCCTTCGCATTCCAAGTCTTCTGTGCCTAAACAGCGTCACCACGCAGCCGATTGCGTTGAGCAGGAGTTTTGGTATGTCTATCGGCGGATTGGTCATCCTTATTATCGTGTCCTGCGCGCTGTCTGCGTGCACGGTGCCGTATACAGCATGGCCCGTATGTATCGCCTCAAAGAGCGTTTCTGCGTCTTTCTCGGTTCGCACCTCACCGATCAGCATGATGTCCGGACGCTGTCGCAGCGCGTTTATCATCAGGTTGTATAGCGTGACTTCTCCCTTGCCTTCGGGGTTTGGCTGCCTTGTCGCCATCGGCACCCAGTGCAGAAACGATGGCAGCGTCAGCTCGCGTGTCTCCTCTACAGATATGACCCTGTGGTTCTCCGGTATGAACACCGACAGCGCGTTGAGGAAACTCGTCTTCCCGCTGGCAGTTCCTCCAGATATCAGGATGCTGATCTCGTTTTCGACGCACATCCAAAGAACTGCCGCAACCTCGCTAGATATCGTCTTGTTGGCGATCAGCGCGGGCATGGTCCATGGGTTCTTGGCGAACTTTCTTATCGTGATCGTGTTGCCCTTCTGAGATATCGGGTAGAGCGTGGCATTGACTCTCGATCCGTCCGGCAGCTCTGCATCCATAAGCGGCGAGAGATTGGATATCTGCCTGCCGACCCTTCTGCCGATCTGCTCGGCGTCGTCGTATATCAGGTTCTCGTCCATCAGCTTTATGTTGGTCTTGCACCATCCCAGGTTCTTGTGGAAGACCCACAGCGGTTCTTTGGAGTTGTTGACCACGATCTCCTCAAGATTGTCATCGGCAAGAGGGATCTCGAGCTCGCCTAGGCCGAGCATTATGTTTATTATGTAAGCCACCAGTATCTTCTTGACATCTGGCGAGGTGCTCGGCAGGTACTTGTCTATCACTAGGTTCGATGCCTGGATGTACTTGGCATTCAGCTCGTCTATGTACGCCTTGTCCTCTATCCTTGTAGGGTCTATCGGCACAAGCGAGAGGAGCTCGCTCCTCAGCGACAAAAGAAGTATCTTCGTCGCCTCCCCAAGTCCCGGCACGCTTATCTCATAAGCCGGTACGAACTCGCCCTTGCTCTCGTATATCTTTATGTTGGCCTTGAGGCCGTGCGCATCGATTGAATACTCTTCGAATACCTGGTTGTCCATCCCCTACACCTTCGGCTCCTCCGGCGCATTCCCAAACGAGCCTATCTCGCTGCTCTGCTTCTTTACGCTATCCTCGATCTCTTTGGCCCTGCCCATCGCCTTCGCCGCCTTCTTGCCAACAGCCTCGATGCCAGAAGACCTCTCCGCCTCTGATTTCGATGCCTCTAGTACCTTGATCTCGGCGCGCATGATCTCGAATTCCTTGCGCAGCGCATCGCTCTCCTTTTTCACGCTCTCGAGGTTGCTCTTGAATGTGCCGATTTGCTCGTTGAGCGCAGCAAGGCCGCCGAAATCCTTCTTCATGCTTGCAACCTTCTCGGTTATCTCCTTCGACTTCTTGTCGGAGAGCGAGAAGGCGGAATCGAGGCTCTGCTTTACCTTCTCCACATTGTTTAGCACGGACATCCGATCCTTTTCTGCCTGAGTTTTGAGCGTAGCGTTCTCGCGCTTTGCATATTTCTCCAGCCTCTCATTCTCCGAGAGCTGCTTGAGCTGCTTGTCAAGCGCGCCCTGCAATGATTTCATCTCCGAGACTATCTGGTCGCGCAGCAAAACCGTGGCGGCGCGCTGCTCTTTGATCATGCCCTCGAACTTGGACTGCATCGAGTTCACAAGCTCCTCGTACTTCTTCATCTTCGCCCTTACGTCGTCGACAACCACCTTTATCTGCGATTCGCCGGTGCTGAAGCCCTGCACTTTTGCGGCTATCTCCTCCAGCGCCCGCATCTCGGTTGTGAAGGTCTGCGATATCTTATCTATCCTGTCCTTTTCGCTCTTTATCGTGTTGAAGCGCGACTCCGCCTCCTTTTGTATCCTCTCGAGCTCGTCTAGGTCCTTTTTGAGCGGCCCTGCACTCTTTCTGAACTGCGCATCTGCGCCAGCAACGGTCTTTGAGAGCTCGACTATCCTCTTGTTTAGGTTGTCGAGCACGTTTATTCCGCTCTCAACTTGGCCCTCTGCAGTCTCCTTTCTTGTCTCAACGGCAGTCTTGAGCTCTTTGGCCTCGGCTCCGGCAACGACCAGCGGCGAGACAAACATCTTGCCGACCTTGTATGAGATCTTTACAATGCTCGCCTTCTCAAGTATGCTCGCCCAGTCCTCAATTACCTTCTCGCTTACCCTCAGCTCTGCCGCAAGCTTGTTTTCATCAGTCTCCCCATGCACTTTTAGGTACTCGACCAATGCGTCGATCCCTGTGGTGGTTATCTGCTGGTCTGGCATGAACCTCAAATACACTATGCTTGAAGCCTATAAAAACGTATTCCTGGCCGGCTTGGTTATGTCGCCATGTTGCTGGGCACCTTGACTAGGAACGATGCCACCTCGTCTCCAACGGCAACCTCCGGAAGTATGAGCCGATCAATCCCCGCGCGCCTCATCCTTGCTATGTCATCCTGCCTTTTTATTCTTGCAATCACTCGAATCGAGGGGTTGAGGCGCTTTGCCTCTATCGCTATTAGCGTGTTGCGGACGTCGTCCTCATCCAATAAAAGCAAGAAGGACGCCTTCTCGATCCGTGCAGCCTTCAGCGCATCGGGCTGCTCGGGGTCGCCGCCTATCACCGCTATGCCTTCTGACATCATTCGTCGCATCACCTTTGGATCCTGCTCTATGACCGTGAAGGGCATGCGCTTCTCGCCCAGCTGCCTTGTTATCTCGACTGCAATCCCGTCCATCGGCACTATGACTATGTGCCCGGACATCTGCGCTATCTTTCGTTGCACGACCTTTTCTCTAAAGTTTATCCTGCCCAAAAGCTGGTAAAATACCGTCGTAAGGACTATCGTTATGACCAATCTGCCCTGTATGTCCAGCACGTTGGCGACGAACAGAAGCGGGTTTGTGGGGTCGACGAGGCTGTTGTTTGGCGGGAAGCTTGCGCCTATTATGTTCATGAAGCTCCAGAAGGCAGATACAAAGACGCCATTGCCCGAAACGAGCGCAGCAGCGGTGGAGAATGCGAATATGCCCACTACCACCACAACTAAGAAACGCTGTATGGCTCTAAACTCTATCATCATCTCACTTTGCAATCTTCGCCAGCTTCTCGCCCAGCTCGACGCCCGCCAAGTATTCCGGAAGGACGCACATCTCGACCCCGACCCGATACATCTTTGTCCTGACCTCGTCGTTTGTGACCCTGCACAATATCTTTATCTTCGGGTTTAGCCTTTTTGCGGTTATCGCCCCGACAAGATTGTCTATGTCGTTGTGCGATGTGAACACTATCTCCTTTGCATTCTCGATTCCCGCGCGCCTAAGGTCGTCGCTCTCAGTCGCCTTGCCCGTTATTGTAGGTATCTTCTGCCTTGCAAGCACCTCTGCCGTCTCTTTTTTGTGCTCAAGCACCGCTATCTTCGTGCCCTTCTTCATAAGCTTGGCAATGAGCCCGGAGGCGACCTCGTTGTATCCGCATATTATGACATGTCCCCGCATCCTGCCCGTCTTGAAACTGTTTATCGTCTCTTCTAAGTCTATGTAGCGTATTATGTCCAGAACCGCAGCGATGACAAAGCTCACGACTAGCATGTTGCTTAGGTTGTCTAGCACCACTATCCCTACAATCGGCCAAAACGTGTACGCATTCCCTGCAAATGCGATCTGCGCCAATTGGAACGAGGCGGCGGAGTTCGGCGCGTAGAAGAACGCCTCTATCGTGTAGTATGCGTCTAGGTAGATGTCTCCGGTGAGGATGTAGAGCACCGATATTGAAAAGAGCATCACAAGCCCGCCGATTATGACTGCAGAGACGAGCACGTTCCACGTTTCATTCTCCGGTGCTCCTGCCATGATCTCAGCTTGTGTCCTTTGCTATCTCGTTGAACAGCTCTGTGCTAGCCGATAGGTTCGGCGTTGCAATGAAGCTTGCGCCAGCCCCTTCTAGCTTGCTCTTGAGAAAATCGTTGTTCGCCCTAGTGGCGATTGTTATCTTGGGATTTAGGCTCTTTGCAGTTATCACGGTGAAAAGGTTCTTTGCGTCGTCGTCCATGACGATTGCGATCGCGCGCGCATTTGCAATGCCAGCTTCCTTGAGTGCCTTGGATGAGGTGGCGTCTCCTGCTATGTAGTCAAGGCCGCGCTCCTCTAGTATCTCGACCTTCTTTGCATCCTGCTCAATTACCACGCAGCGGATCCTGCTCTGCTGGAGTATCTCGACTATCCTCTCCCCGACAATACCGTATCCGCAGACAATCACGTGGTCCTTGAACTGCTCGCGAGGCATCGAATCCCATTACCTATGTATGGTTAATTTTATATAAGCCCCCTGCCTTGCAGCACGAAATAAGAAGCAAATATTCCGGCAAACCCTGCAATTATCCCGAATGTTGGGATGAAAAGTGCAATCAGCTCCGATACTGTTGACGGGGCAGTCAGTATGAAAATATATGTATAAATCGTCTTATCTTCAGATTTCCTTACCTTGAGATAGCTGATTAGGCATGCCACTGCGAATACAAGAAATGTGATTCCGATGAGTTGGTCGTCTCCGAGAAGCGAAAATATAATCCCTAGAAATACGGGTAGCAGGAACCCGTCAATAGAGAGAAATACAAAAACCATCATGCCTATCTTGTCGTATCCTTTGTTCAGGGGCATCATGCTGCCGGGATCCGGCGCAGCGTCAGATACTATAGGCTTGCCCTCTATGATCCTTCCGATGTCGTCGTTGCTTAGTGCCACGAAAAGTTCTGCCAGGAAAAGAATAAATTGCTATAGCTCCAGCCAGATTCGAACTGGCGTCACCGCCTCCAGAGGGCGATATCCTTGACCACTAGACGATGGAGCTATTATAGGGTGAGATACGCTGTTAAATTTTATTAAGCCTTTGTTATCTTCTCCTTGATTATAACAATCCTGCCACTTTTTATCCGTTCGAAATCGCTATCCTGCGTTATCAATGTCTCGTCATTTGCGCCGGCTATGCTTGCGATCATAATATCTGTATCGCCTATCAGGGTGCCGGCAGATTTAAGTTTCCTATACCTATGCGCTGCGATTTCCGCAGATTTGCGATCGAAATCATAGACTTTAATCTGGTTGAGGAATTCTATCCCAAGCTGTCTCTCCGCCTGGTCAGGGGCGCATAGGATTTCAAATCGGGTAACTGAGGTAGTTGTGATTGCCTCCGCTTCGGCGTAAGCATCGACCAGTTTCCTTACAGTTTCGTTTCCGTGTATATAATTCAAAATTACATTCGTGTCGAGACATGCCATTATCTCACCGAGAGGTTTCTATGCACATTCTTTCTTCTTTTCTCCTCCAGCTCCTTTAGGAAAGGCCTAACGTCTTTATCCTTCAGCGCTCCAAAAAACTGCTCTATATTGCCGGATTTCCTCCCCAATAACTCATTTATCACTTCAGTAAAAGATTTATTTTTCCCTTTAAGCCTTGTTAGATTGGCGTATGTTTCGTCAGCGATTGCAATCAGTTTCGACATTATATTAATATAAATATATACATATATAATACTTCCCAATTTCACAAGCCTCGAGAACGTTTATTAATAAGCGCCAACATAAGAGTCGTGTATGCCCTATTCTATAAACCTGACAAAGCTCTACTCCAATGAGATCAGGGATCTTGTGCTAGCAGATGCAGTGCTGACATTCGCATTTGCGATGGTGCTTTCAGGAAGGACCCTGCCATCGTTCCTCTACTTCCTGCCCATCTCTTTCATGGCAGTAACGCTCACATTCGTGCTCCACGAGCTGATGCACAAGTTCGTTGCGCAAAGATACGGCGCCATCGCAGCCTTCAGGACCTTTCCTAACGGACTCCTAATAACAATAGTGACTGCATTCTTGGGCATACTGATAGGAATACCTGGCGCAACTGTGATCTACAAGAGCAGCTTCAGCAAGAAAGAGGAGGGAATAGTCTCGCTTGCAGGCCCGCTCACAAATCTTGCGATCTTCGGCGTATTCCTAATCATCGGAATGGCGCTATTCCCCAACTTCATCGCAAGCATATATTCTACGCTCAATGGGACAGGTTTCGGGGTCAACAGCTACGCATTAAATGCGGTAATAATGGTGCTGTACATCAGCCTGCTGCTTGCATTCTTCAACATGCTGCCGATATTTCCGCTCGATGGCAGCAAGGTGTTCAGATGGAACAAGGGCGTATACATAATGGCAGTGGCAGCAATATTCGGGCTCATGGCGCTGATACTGCCGCTATCGTTCATCCTCGGCTATGCAGCGTTGGTTATAGTCATAGCATTGGTCATGTCCTTCCTTTTCAGGAGCATAGTCCTCTGAACGAGATAAGCTCTTTATACCTACTCTGAGCATATTTAAACGATACCATATGGCAAACAGCGTTGAACTTACAGTGGCAGACGCACTAGTCACAGATTCAGGAAGGGGCATGGCAAGGATAGACTCTCGGTCCCGCAAGCAGCTCGACGTTGTATCTGGAGACATAATCGAGATCAAGGGCAGGATAAAGTCCACAGCAGCCATGGTATGGCAGGCGCATCCGAGCGATGAGGGATTGGGCTTCATAAGAATTGACGGTTATCTTAGGCAGAATGTCGGCGTGGGAATCGGCGACAAGGTACACGTATCGAAAGCAGAGGTCAAGGACGCAGAAAGAGTAGTAATCGCACCACCTCCAGGCCAGAGGCCGCCGCTATCTCCGGACTTTGCAGATTATGCGAAGAGAAAGTGGGAGAACAAGCCGATAGTCAAGGGCGACGTCATACCGATCCCGATGTTCGGTCTCGTCTTCAACTTCCTCGTAGTCACAGTTGCACCGCACGGAATTGTCAGGATAACTAAGAACACCAATTTCATAGTCAAGGAAGAGCCGGTCTCCGAATCGATTGTAAGGATAGGGGAAGCCCACTATGAAGATATCGGAGGTCTCAAGACAGAACTCCAGAAAATACGAGAGATGGTCGAGCTGCCGATAAGATACCCAGAGCTTTTCGAACGACTCGGAATCGAACCTCCGAAGGGAGTGCTTCTGTTCGGTCCGCCTGGAACCGGAAAGACGCTGCTTGCAAAGGCGGTAGCCAACGAGAGCGATGCAAACTTCATACCGATCTCAGGACCAGAGCTTGTCAGCAAGTTCGTAGGGGAGAGCGAAGAAAAGCTAAGGGAGATATTCAAGGAGGCAAACGACAAAGCGCCTACGATAATATTCATGGATGAGATCGACGCGATTGCGCCGAAGAGAGAGGAGGCAACAAACGAGGTTGAGAGGAGGATGGTCTCGCAGCTGCTCACGCTCATGGACGGCATGCCTCCAAGGGGGCAGGTCATCATACTTGCGGCGACAAACCGACCCGATGCGATTGACCCAGCCTTGAGGAGGCCGGGGCGATTCGACAGGGAAATAG
>JAGWHG010000026.1 GCA_028866975.1 Microcaldota archaeon
AATAACAACAAGTTTTGCGTGTAATTTCCTTTTGAGCTCCTTTCCTGCACTCTGCGGGACATAAGGGTCGTCGGTCGAATATATTGCAACAAAGCTCTCCGAGCGCCCTTTGATATTATTCCACAAGAACGGGGTCTTTAGCCAAGGAGACATCATCTTAGCCCTTTCACTGCTCCTGAATTTTCCCTTTCTTCTATTTGTCCAGCTTGCGACAATTATCGCACCGCCAATCTTTCCCCTATTCAAGCTTTGCAAGTATCTAAGTATCGCCTGCCCGCCGATGCTGTGGCCAATAAGGTAGGTATTCTTGTTGGCCCTTCCAATCACGCTATTGAGGTGTTTTATCCATGCCTTCATGTCTGGACGGTTTGTGCTTGGCATCTTTGGAACGATGACCTCCATGCCCTTCTTCTGCAGCTCCCTCTTCAGCCAAGGCAGCCAATCCCTCTGCGGTGTTCCCATCCAGCCATGAACTATGAAGACCCGCGCAGCCATATTATCAGTAGAATTTCTTGAGGATAGAAATAATATCCCTCTTGTCCATCGCCTTCTTGTTGAGATGGTGCGTGCGATTTAAAAGCAGCCACACTTTCATCTCTAGTAGCTGCGCAGGCCCCATTATCCTGCAGTTCACCTGGCCCACACCGCTCTTGATGATTTTTGTCGCGGAAGATGACGCTATTGCCCCATTTTGCATGCCAAACGATTCCCCTTTTGGCCCAAAGAATCTCTTCGTGCCGAGGTCCAGTTCCAGCCTGTTTCTTTTATCGTACAAGGAAATGGTTTTACCTGTCCTGAGCTTAAAATCCATCAGGGCGAGCCTCTTCTCCCTTCTAATAAAATCCGAGTAAGGAAGCAGCACGATCACGTCCACATCGCTTATTTTTCTTTGGGGGTCAGCTGCAAGCTTGACTGCTGCGCCGCCCATTATGACTATCTTGTCGCTTCCTAGTGCCGTAGATAGTCTACTGTAAACGTCGGCTATCGTTTCTGCGCCTATCATCATGTCACTTTTGGCGGAGGCGGGATTCGAACCCGCGACCTCTAGATTTCTTAGCAGTCATCGCATAAATGCTCATCACTCATAGTGCTTTGCATATGAGTCTAGCGCTCTAACCAGGCTGAGCTACCCCGCCATGCACTATCAAATGTCTCTTGGGCTATTTAGCCTTTACTTTATTTGCGGATTAGTTATTTATAGCAGGAAAGTGCAATACAATCATGGGACTTTTCAGGGTGAGCTTAAGCATAGCAAACCGCAGGGAGGCAGGAGACCCGGACGGAGAGGCGATCTTTGGGGACATAAAGACGATCGGCAGCGACGTCACAAAAAGAATAACAAGCGTAAAGCACGCAAAAGTGCTCAAATTCGACTTAGAAACGCACAGGCACAGCCAAGCCGAAGAGATTGTCCTTGGCCTTGCAAAGGAGAAGCGCCTGTTCATACCTCAAGTCAACGAGATCTCAATCAAGACAAAGCAGGTAGGATACTTAACCTATGGGGAACTAAAGAAAATGAAAAAGGTAGATTCCAATGTCAAGGCTTGATCCGCAGGGCACAGTAAAAAGGCTGTGGAAGAAACTTCCGAAGATGCCTACAGGGGAGATGGACTATTCAAGATCGAACTCGGCTGTCGTGGTATCGGTGTTCGTAAAGCATAAGGACAAGGTGCTGCTAGTCAAGCGCAGCAACAAGGTCACAGGCTTTAGGGGGAAGTGGAACGCAGTTTCTGGGTATGTAGACGAGCTAAGGCCGATAAGAGAGATCGCAGTCAAGGAGCTAGAAGAGGAGGTCAGGATGCTCAGGGGCAACATAAAGAGGGTGTATTCCGGCAAGCCCTACAAATTCATCGACAGGGGATCTAAGAGAACCTGCATCGTGTGCCCATATCTGGTGGATACAAAGAAAAAGCCGGCCATAAGGTTGGACTGGGAGAATACCTCATACAAGTGGATAGAGCCGGGCCAGATAACTGATTTTGACACAGTGCCAAGGCTCGAGAAGAGCCTTAGCAACGCACTTGCTGCTTTGCCTCAGTAAAGTTTATCGGCTGATCCGGGTTTTGCTGGAACTTGCTGCAGTGCCTTCTCAGCTCGTCAAGCTTTGCCATCAACTCCCTTTGCTTCTCACTAATCTTTGGCTTATCGGTGTATGCAGGGTGCGTCGTTGTCAATACATTCCATATCTTCTCGTGCTCTCCTGGCTTTATTTTGTATTCGTCCCAGAACATGCGCGCTATCTCCAAAGAGAGCTTCTCTGCCTGCATCGAATAGATGAGCTCTTCGCCCCATATGGGGTCTGGCGAAGATGTCCACTTTACAGTGTAGTTTGGCCCAAAGACCATCTCTGCGACCACGCGCGCCCTGTACATATGCTGCCAGGAGGCTATCAGCATTATCTCATCGGTTTTGGGGAGATGCGCCTCTATGAGCCTCTTGGCATAGTAAGTGTTTCCGACAGTGTCCCTAGATTCCCTCTCAACACGTATCCTCCTCCAATCTGCGCCTCGTGCAATGAGCCTTCGCCACATTCCATCTGCCTCCCCCATCCGCGGCATAGGCCCGAGCCGATAGCCAGAGTGGCCTGCAAATACGACATCTTCTGCATAGCCCTTTCTGAGCAGATGAAAAGCAGTGTCTGCTACGCCCAATGTGAGCTTTGATGGGGTCCCATCGGCATGCACCCCCTCCCCGAACCCTACTATCACCTTTCTGCCCATCAAATCGCCTCCGATAAATTACTCTGCGCTGCCGTTTAAATAAGTTGGGCAGCGTTTCGTACGCAAAAAAGTGCGAGCGCCGGGATTTGAACCCGGGTTTTTGCCTTGGAGGGGCAAAGTCCTACCAGGCTAGACTACGCTCGCACAAAATGAGATTGTAGGAACTGCTATTTAAAGCTTAAATTCTGCCGACCTGCCTACGCGTAGTTTATTGCCTTTGCTGCAGGCTTTCTCAGGTTGTTTTTGAGAGACGAATCAGGCTTGAGGGATGCGGCAAATTCCGTGAGCTTTTTTATGTTGGTTTTGGTGTGGCCTAAGAACCTGCTCACCATAAGCTCTATTCCCTTGCCGTTCGCATCCGGTACCTTTTCAGAGCACCTTATGGCTTCGTATTCCGGTGCAGTCAACTTCTTTTGCTGCGTGAATTCGACCCAGAAGTTCTGCTTGATATTTGTGGCAAGCGGCTCAGGATTGATTGCCTTGCCCCTGATGGAGTAGCTCTCGCTTCCGCTGCCGAACCCAGAAAGCCAGATCTCCCTGTCAAATCCGTCCACGTTGTTTCCAAGATAGCTCATAAGCGCCATGAACGTAGAGCCGGTATAGATGTTGCCGACCTTCTTGCCGTACTCCGAGACAACGCCTATGTGCAGCGCCTTATACATCTGCTTGTATTCTGCCGTATCTTGCAGCTTCTTGTTGTATTCCTTGTCAGCCAATCGAAACTCCTTGATCAGGCCAAGTATGCCGCTTCGGCCTGCGCCCCTCGCGTCGCCATAGCTGCCGAACGCCTCGCATACATCCTCAAGGGTATTTGAGTCATTGTGCATAGTCTGCAGCCTTTTTATCGTGCTCTGCACTTCCAAGAGCATCTTGCCGCTCAGGCCGTACGACCCAATTACGTCCTCGAGCTCCTTTACTATGACTCCAGAGACGTACTCTATGCAGTTTTGGATCTTGCGTTCCTTCTCATGTATTATCTTCTCGCTGAGGACCTCGCGGCTTCTCTCAAATGACTCCATTGTGCTCCTCAGCTTCACGACGTAGCCCTCGACATCCACTATGAACTTGAGCGTCCTCTCCAAATTGTTGAATCCCGCAAGGAACGGCTCTGCGATGAGCTTGCCGTCCTTGTCTTTTATTTGGGCGGATAGGCTCTCTTTGAGGCTCGGGTCGGATCTTGCCCTGTGCCTTATGTAATACGAGAGGATTTTCTTTGGCATTGTCGGATAAGGCATGTGCGGCACAAGTACCATGTTCTCGATTATGAACTTCATGTCCTCGATGCTCCTGCCGCCCTCGATCATCGATGCGCGCGCTGCCCTATAAGTCAGCAGAAGGTAGGCGGCTTCGGAATACTCGCCAAATACTATTGGGTATTTGTTGATTATTGCAGTGCCGTTCTTCTCGTTTATCACGTCCTCCACGGGCTTGAGAAAATCAGATATGCTTCTGCTCTCCCTCCCAACAGCCTTTGAGGAGAGGAATATCCCGCTCTTCACAGTGTCTGCAGGCTCGACTAGCACCGCAACGGACCCAAAGCCGCCTGTCGTGTCTGCCGATGCCCCTAGCTGGTATTTTGCATTGTCAGAGGTTACTATCAGGGCCTTTCCGTTTATGCCTCTTAGCGCCATATCGGCAAGGTCGGCAACTCCTGCAACGCAAGCCGATTGGTTGTGTATGGCGGTCTGGGGCTTTAGCATTCCTATGTCTATTCCGGCAGCTAGCAGTTCTTTGCTCGCCTTGTTGACTTCTGCTGCTATGTCTATGGTGTTCGCCTTGGAGCCGTCATCTGGGGTTTCGCTTGCAAAGAAGAAGTGCCTCACGTCATTTAGATTTAGATTGTATTGGAAGCACAGGCCAAGCACAGATCTCACTGCCCCAGTTATCGTGTCTTCCCCCAAGTCGGCTACAGATGAGCTCTCGATGCCCAGGCCGTCCCTTGCCTTTCCAAGTTCTTTCACCTCGTCGACCTTTTTATCGGTCAGTCGGCCGGTCTTCTCGTCCACCTGATATATCGTCTTTACCTTCTGCTCTATCTCGACTTGCGCGTTGCCAAGCGCAAGATACATACCTGTAATCGCAACTTTTGGATTGTCGCCATCCCTCAGAGTAGATGCCACATTTTCCTGCAACACTGTCGCCATGCAGATGAGTTAGACGACAACCTTTTTAAATGACGTAGATATATACGTCAATCTACCTTGGCGTGCTTGAAAAGCGAGAAGGCGTCAGTTGGGTCCTTGAGGTCAAAGGACTGCTCATCGTCGTTTTCCTCCTCCTTATTTGGTATTTCGTGGGCAGAGAACTTGATCTCCTTTTTTATATCGTTCATTACCCGATTTGCAGTAGCCGTCCCAAGGTTTGTGTACTTGCTGATTATCTCTGCGCCGGTGACGTGGTGATCGATCATGAGTAATTTCGTAACGCCGATGTTGATCTTATCCGGCTTGTCTGGAAGAATTGGAAGGCTTACCCGCACATTCTCCTTTTCGATCGTTGTTATTATCTTGACGAGCGTATTTATCTCAAATTCGTCCCTTTCCTTGCTGCCCATCCTCTCGATCGGAAGGCCCTTTGTCACCTCGTTGTAGAGGTCTCGAAGCGTAGGTATCTTGCGCTCCTCGAAGCTGTTGTAAACCTCCATTATCTTCTTTGAGCCTATGTAAAGCAGCTTCTGCTTTGCAGCCACAGTTATCCCCAAAGGTACATCTCATCCGAGGTATAAATTCCTTTTGTTGGGATTTGAAAAGGAGTGCGAGCGCCGGGATTTGAACCCGGGTTGCTGCCTTGGCAAGGCAGCGTCCTACCAGGCTAGACTACGCTCGCATCAAACACTATCCCACTTTCAATCTTTTAATACTTCCTTGAAGGCGCCCTATCTTCAGCCAACGGCTTTCTTGATAAGTGCAGTAATCTTGGCCTCCTGCGCGGCATTGAGCTTATTGAGGGCGTATACGACCGGCCACATATCTCCCTCATCTAGTTTGGCTTTATCCGTAAAGCCAATCGTCTGATATCTCGCCTTGAACTTGGAGGCATTTTGGAAGAAGAACACCACTTTGTCGTCCTTGGCATAAGCAGGCATCCCGTACCAGGTTCTTGGCACAAGGTTAGGTGCGCAGGATTTGACTAATGCATGGAAGCGCCTGGCAAGCGACCTGTCCGGCTCTGGCATCTTTGCTATCGAGGCAAGTACGGCGCTCTCTCCATTTGTCTTGGCATTTTTCTCCTGGAGATATTCCTTCATCGCGGCTATTTCTTCCTTTGATAGACCTGTCGCTTTCTTCATGTGATCACGTATGCCGCAGGCCGGATTTGAACCAGCGACCTATCCGTCTTCAGCGGATCGCTACTCCCGGACTGAGCTACTGCGGCACATTTTGTAAGAATGATGTATGAACTAATTTATTAATATGCATCTACGTCGAATTCGCATTTATTAACTTAATTTGAGATATGTTCTCATGCAGCAGGGCATCGACGACAGATGGCATCAGCTAGGGGTTTCTGACATCGCAAAGTTTGAGTCTGTCGGCTTTAGGGAGTACCAATTCAACATCGCACGCAGGATATTTGAGGGAAGAAACACCCTTGTGATACTGCCGACAGGGCTTGGAAAGACGCTGATTGCGGTTCTGGGCATTGCAAATGCCCTTCGCAACGGCAAAAAGGCGCTCTTTTTGTCGCCGACAAAACCTCTAAGCGAACAGCACTACGAAAGTTTGCGCGCGTACCTCAATCTTGACGAGCAACGAATACTCCTTCTTACGGGTGAATTAAGCAAGAAAACGAGAAAAGAGAGGGAGGATTTCGCCCGGGTCATCGTCGGCACTCCGCAGACTGCGGCGAACGAACTAAGGAAAAGCGATCTTAATTTGGGCGACTTCGGCATCGTAATTTTTGACGAGTGCCACAAGGCTGTCGGCAAATATGCCTATACCTACATTGCAGATGAATGCGATCTCAGAAAGGTGCAGATGCTCGGCCTTACGGCATCTCCTGGCAGCGGCAAGGACAAGATAAAGTCACTGATAAGCACGCTCAAAATCAAGGACATCGAGATCAGGATAAGCACCGATCCCGATGTCATAATGTACGTGATGCCGAAGTACATGCACGTGGTCGAAGTCGACAAATCCGATACGATAAATAGGATCGGTGCACTGCTGAGACCTATTGCAGACGATGCGCTATCGAAACTAAACGGCATGGGACTCACGCAATTCAAGAGGTTCGACGTCATGCCGAAAGGAAGACTCATCGAACTTGGCAACATGATACACCGCATACAGGCGCCCAATTTCAAGTTCGGCGCGCTGCACCAATACGTCAAGCTGCTCAATACAATGCATGCATACGATCTCTTAGAAACTCAGGGGCTCTACTCCTTTCATACCTACATGGAATCTCTAAAGAACAGGGAGAACAAGAGCAGGGCCATTCTCTCCCTTCTGGACAACAAGAGCATTGTGCTTGCAAACCAGCTTGCTGACGAAGCGATAAGGAATGGAGAAGAGCATCCGAAAGTTTTCACGTTGCTTACGATACTTGGGTCCAACAAGGGCAAGAGCGCGATAGTTTTTGTACAGTATAGATCGACGATAAAGATGATCGTTGACATGCTCTCTAAGAACGGGGTCAGCGCACGCGCCTTCGTCGGCAAAAAGGACGGAGTTACTCAAGAGCAGCAAAAACAGACCGTTGCAGATTTTAGAGACAGGAAATTCGACGTCCTTGTATCGAGTTCGATTGGCGAGGAGGGACTTGATATCCCCAGCGTCGACATGGTGGTGTTCTATGAGCCGATACCTAGCGAGATAAGAAACATCCAAAGGAGGGGAAGGACCGGCAGATTATACAGCGGCGAGATCTATTTGCTGATAACCAGGGGCACAAAGGACCAGGTATATCACATCGTTTCCAAGCAGAGGGAGAAGAAGATGCTCGACGTCGTAATGGGGATAAAAAGGGAGCTTGATGCGAAAAAAGCTCTAGACAAAACCCAGTCCAAGTTACCATTCTAGCAATATTCTTTAACAAATTGATAACCTTTATATAGGAGAAAATTCAGAATAGCCTATGGAGAAGGCGAACTGGGGGATTAGAGTGGGGAGTGATTTACGACTATGGGGGAGCGCAAGCTCTGGGGGGATCGAGGATGCGCTGATGGGCAGCGGCCTC
>JAGWHG010000027.1 GCA_028866975.1 Microcaldota archaeon
ATACATGTGGGGGCTCACGCTGAGGATGAACTCCTTTACCTTCTGAAGGTCGCGATCGGTTTTGGAAATGCCCTTGAGCAATTCTGAGAAGTCCGCGATTCTCCTGCCGTCCGCCCTGACAAGCTCGCATCTTTCTGCCATGCCATAGCATCTCCTACGCATTTTATAAGTATTGTTTAGGGTTTGTTTTCAGGTCTTAGGGGCGGTCAAAACGCCCATTAAGTAACGTATTTATATGGCCCAAATAAAGGGCAATTGATTACATGGGCGGGCTGAAAACAAAGCACATGATGGTTAACAATGTCATGGTCATAGATTCAAGGCCGTACGTATGCGTTCACAACATCGAAGGGGCGCTAGGCGAAGTCAAGGACTACCTCAATGCGGATTATAACCGATATAGGACGCTCATGCTGCTATCCAACATGGGCTTTGAGAAGGGGCTGATAGTGCGCAATTCCAGCGGCGTCTATGTCCAAGACAATCTGACAAAACTCATCATGGAGTGCGAGCCGACAAAGTACAAGATCCTCGAAAGGATCGCATCGAAATACGGCATCAGGAACCTAAGCATCGCATTTGAGCGCGTGCTGCACGAGAAGAGCTACTTCACCTCGCCAGAATATCTGAATGCGATAATGCCAAACGCACTCAGCCCTGCAATGAACGATTTCATAAAGTCGCGCAGGTCATGAACAGGGCGGTGTAAAAGTGGCAAAGAGGGCAACCAAAAATCAAAGCGAGGCGCAGCTGCTTGCCAGATTAGGGCATCTCAACAGGAAAGAGGAACGGCAATCTGAGGAGAATTGCGCCGAACGCCAAAGAATTTTGCGCCAGCTCGCAAAGGTGCTGAGGAGCCAGGGCAGATGAACCTTTATTAACCTTAAAACCGATATAAGTACGGTGTTCTTTTTTGGATACTAACTATGACAAGCTACTGGACAGGGCGTTTGCAAAGCTGCCAACGCTTTCTGCGGAGAACGTCGACTTTAAGATACCTCTTGCGGATTCGATGGTTCAGGGGGCAAAGACGCTGATCAAGAACTTCGGCCAGATAGCAGATGTCGCAAGGCGAGACAAGGCGGAGATGGCAAGATACATGGCAAAGGAGCTCGCAGCGCCCACAAGCGTGGAGGAGCAGCGGCTCATAATAAGCTCAAAGGTCAACAGCGACGTGATAAATGCGAAGGTAAAGAAGTATTTCGAGACATATGTCATATGCAAGGAGTGCCACAAGCCAGACACCCACATAGAGTCGACCAGCAGGGGCTTCCTTACGATAGTGTGCGAGGCGTGCGGTGCGCGCTACACGATAAAGCACTACTAATAATGATGATAAAATGCCGTTCCACAAACAAAATATCGAGGTCTCCACTCCGATGCCAAAGCAAGACGAAGTGGTCGGGACAGTGCGCAGGGCCCTTGGAGCATCGAAGTTTGAGGTTGCATGCACAGACGGCAACATACGCGTCTGCTCCATCCCCGGAAGGCTCAAGAGAAGGTTCTGGGTCAAGGAGGGCGACGTGGTCTTAGTCAAGCCATGGGTCGTGCAGAGCAACGAGCGCGGGGACATAACATGGCGCTACAGCATCATGGACAAGGAGAAGCTCAAGGCCAAGGGGATAACCCTACCGTAACTACTGGAACTCCGTTATTTTCATAAGCTCCTGCTTTATCTTTTGGCCTATGTGGTTGTGCCAGACGCTCGGATCACGCTCAAGCCTCGCACCAGGCATTCTCCTCAGGGCCTTCATCTCCCGCTTGAGCATGCTCATCCTTGCCATGTCCTTGAAGCGGTTCTCCTGCTTGTCGAATGCTCCTGGCATTTCCATGTATCTGTCGCACACCTTGCTGATGTCGCTAATCCCAAACCTTCTCTCGAATTCCTCGCGCTTAAGGTCGGTTACCAGTACAAAGAAGATGTCATGATTGTTTTGGTGCATCATCTGCATCTTTCTGACCAGCATCTCCTCTTTTTTGGCCAAAGTGGCAGGGCTCCGATACCTATACCCCATGTTTGCATCGTTCCTGTGGCTATAGAGCATGGCATTGTCTCTTCGTATCCTTTCAAACCCGTGCACGTCCATCATCAGCATCTTGCTCCTGTCTACATAGATGTTCGTCCAGGCATCTGGGTTGTACATTCTGCCCAGCTCTGGCATCATGAAGTATACCGGCTCAAATGCCACTCTTACCCCGATCCTTAGCAGAGCGGTGCTTAGCAGCACCTCGGCGTCCGTTCTCGGGCTTCGGTAGGGATTGTGCGTGTAGATTCCGCTTCCAGATAGTTCTAGCCTATGCGCCGGCGGAATTATTTTCGCAAGCCTGTCTACAAAATATGGGTTCGAAATCCTGCGCAAAAAATTCCTCGACTCAAGGTTCGCAGAATTGTAAATATGGATGGCTGCGCCTTCTTGTGACGGCTGCTTGGCCAGCTGCACGCGAGTTCGCATAGTTTATATCAAATGAAAAGTTTTTATAGATTCTATACAACTTCAGGCAGTTATCTTCGCGTACGTTTCCTCCTCATCAATCCCGAGCCCGTATTTTTTGTTGAAGTGGTTGACTATGTTGCGCACGTCCCTCCTAAGAAACTCCACGGCATTTGGGTGTTGCGTCACAACCGCCTGCCCAAAATCTATTATGTACGGCACCCCATCGCGCATCAGTATGTTGTATTCGCTCATGTCCGCATGCACCAGCTCATTATCGTACAGTCTTTTTACGTCCGTAATTATTGTGTTGAACACCTTCCTGGGGTCCTCAAGCACAACGTTTTTCAGCTGTGGCGCCACTCTGCCATTGCTGCCAATGAACTCCATCGCTATCACGTTGCCGTTGAAGTAGTAGGGCTTGGGCGCATGCACCTTGGCGTAATCTGCTATCTTGAGATTGCCATACTCCTTCTTGCACCACTCGTTTACTATCCAAAAGATCTCCCTCTTGATCTTTGGGAAGCGCGGGTCGCCTATCATGTACTCCGTGCGCGAGAAGAACTTCGATGTCTCTATCCTAAATATTTTGACCGCGACATAGTCCTCTTTGACCGCGCTGCCGGAGTCGGCGAGATACACGTCCCCTTCCTTGCCCTTTGCGATGAGAAAGCCGAGGCGCGATATTATCTTGTGCGAGAAGAGCTTCTCTATTCGCAGCATCGTCCGGTTGTCAAACACCCCCTCCTCTATGACGAGCTGCTCTTTGAGCATGTGCTTTTCCCTGCTGGGCCTCTTCCTCTTGCTGACTCGCTGCGCCATCAAACCATTATAAATAGATTCGAGTAAAAAGGTTAATAGGGGATGCATTGCAGGTTCTGAACTACAAGGCGGCGATACTTTCTGCATACAAGCCAGATTCCGAAGGAATGTACCCAAGGATATCGGACCTATCCACCAGGTTTGGACTTGGCAGGTCCACAGTGGTGAGCATACTAAGCTCTAAAAGGAACGAATTGATCCAAGAGATGTTCAATAAAAAAGTAGATACACACACAATATCTGATCGGCTGGACATGACATTGCAAACGGTAAAGAACAAGATCACAAACCTAAGGCACAAGGAGGAGGCGAAAAAGCGCGATGAGGCCTCAAAGAGGGTAATCGAGCCAAACAACGTCTTTCCGGCATCCATATTGAAGAAGGGTTTTGTAAGAACCGGCTAAGTGACAAAATGCAGCCCAAGGTCATAATTGATAATCGGGAGCGAAATCTGCAGATAATCCAAGGACTTGAGCAGAGCGGCGTCGAGCTCTCCTTTGCGCAGCTGCCAGTTGGAGACTATATACTATCCAACAGGGTGTGCGTGGAGCGCAAGACATCTTCTGATCTCGAGGGCTCCATAATCAATGCAAGGCTTTTTGACCAGTTGGAGAGGCTCAAGGCAAGCTTCGAAAAGCCGATACTGCTAATCGAGGGCAATGACTTTAGGATGAATGCAAATGTGATATTGGGCACCACGCTGAAGGTGTACCTTGACTATAACATGCCCGTGGTGTGGTCCACAGATGCGCTCGAAACAGCGGACATACTAGCAACAATATCCCGCAGGGAGCAGGTTCACAAGCAGCACGAGCCAAGGCTTGTCGGCATAAAGAAGGCATACACCGAGGACCAATGGCAGCTGCTCATATTGGGTTCAATACCCGGAGTCGGAACAAAGCTTGCCCACAACATGCTAAAGCACTTTAGGAGCATACGCAACATCGCTCTTGCGGATGTGGCGGAACTTGCAAAGATAGAGAAGATCGGCGAGAAAAAAGCCGCCAGGATATACCAGATACTCAATACGGAATACGAAGCGTAATATCAGAGAAGTTCTGATGCTACACCCTGGGCCACATCCAAATCGAATCTCAATGCCATCTTTTTCATTGCCCAGATTCCTAGTCTTGGCTTTGCGGCACCGGCCATCTTGTTGCTTGTCGCAAACATCACAAAGCGACTACTGCTCTTTACGCCGCATTTTGATATCGCCTTTGCGATATTCGGCTCTCCTGCCACGAAGATGAGCATCTCTTTTGCTATGCCATTGCTCCTCATCACCTTCTCATTTCCCCTAACCACGGAATTAAAGTATGCGGGAAGTAGTTTTTGCACAATCTCGGCCCTGTCATCAAAGAGCTGCACAAAATCAGTGCTTTTTGATAGTTTTGAGGCCCCCTTGACCAGTTCTGCGATGTCTTTCTTAGAGCTGCAAAGATAGCACTGCGGAGATAGTTTTTCAACGTTTAGGGGTGCCATGCGAACAGCTTAAATTCTTTTTCCGACATATGATAATACGGCTTATCCATTTAAGCCTGTTTCTAAGTGATTGAATGAGTCAGTTCGGAGTACAATTGCACAGCAAGCCTGATCGAAAGCTATCCGGCAGCGGCAAAGGCAAGATATCTAGCAGGCACAAGAAGAGGCACGAGGTAGGGGGATACTTCATAGCAACAAAGCTCGCAGAGAAGAACGCGATCAAGCAGGCGCGCTCAAGGGGCGGCGCAAGCAGGCCAAAGCTGCAGAACGCAGGCTTTGCGAACCTTCTCACCGACAAGGGCTATAGAAAGGTCAAGATAAACGCAGTTCTCGAATCAAAGGACAACCGCAACTTCGCCAGGCTCGCCATAATAACAAAGGGCACCATAATCGACACAGAGGCAGGGAAGGCGATAGTGACAAACCGGGCCGGAAGGGAGGGCAGCGTCAATGCAAGGCTAATCAAGTGAGGCCATGCCTGCAAGAGTGTATGTCGCAGACATATCCAAGGAGCAGGAACTAAAGAAGCTCATATCCTACGATCCTTACCTTGACACCAATCTCAAAGAAGAGGACCTCAAGAAGATACGCGAGGACGAGATGGCAAACATCATCTTTGCGCGGCAGGATTGCCAGATAAAGCAGGGCATCGCACTGGGCCTGGACGAGAAGAAGGCCTACCTCTACGTCAATGCCAACGACGAGTTCTTGGAAAAGGCAGACAAGAAGATCAAGGCGCAGATTGAGGGAATCGAGCGCGCAGATCCCGAGGTTGAAAAGAAGGTCATAGACAGCATAGTCCAAGAGCAGCAGAAAGCTGAAGGTGGCTTCGGATTCATATTTGGTTAGCATGATGAACCTTCTGAGCATCGAGGACTTCACCAAAGCACAGATGGGCGAGGTATTCGAGATAGCAAACGATCTGCGTGCAGACAAGTCCTCGCTTGCGCTAAAGAAGGGCTCCATAGCTGTGCTGCTTTTCGAAAAGCCCTCGACTCGGACAAGGATATCCTTTGAGGTGGCGATGGCGCAGCTAGGGGGCAACTACATCTATGTTGATCCAAGGACGACGCAGCTCTCAAGGGGGGAGAGCTGGTCTGATACTGCCAAAGTGCTCAGCAGCTACGTGGACTTCATAATATGCAGATTGTTCAAAGACGAAGATCTTCGAGAGATTGCCAAGGGCTCGTCGGTGCCTGTCATAAATGCGCTGACGGATCAGGAGCACCCGACCCAGGCGCTTGCTGATCTCTACACCATCATGGAAGCCAAGGGCAAGCTCAAGGGGCTAAAGATCGCCATGCTCGGCGACGTTGCAAACAACACTTTCAACTCGCTGATGATTGCAGCGGCGATGATGGGCATGGAGGTGGCGCTCATAGGGCCTAAGGCAAACGTCGCCAACGCACGATTCGTCTCGAAGGCGAAGGAATACGGGATAGTCAAGATTTACGACAATGTGAAGGAGGGCGTAGAAGGCGCAGATGTGCTCTACACCGATACCTTTGTGAGCATGGGCGAGGAATCTGAAGCAGAGCTGCGCAGAAAGCTCTTCATGCCATACCAGGTAAACGCAAATGTGCTCAAGATGGCGGCGCCAAGGGCGATAGTGATGCACCCGCTCCCCGCGCACAGGGGTGAGGAGGTGACGGCAGAGGTTATAGACGGCAAGCAGAGCGTTGTATTTCAGCAGGCAAAAAACAAGCTGCTCGTAGAGAAGGCGATCATACTATACATAGCAGGTAGAGGGAAATGACACAAACACAACTGAAAGGTAAAATTCCGCAGAGCGCGGTTTACATAATAGGCGGCAAGCAGATCTCGGCAAGCACAATCACCTCAATGACTAATGCCGATTTAGAGAGTTTCTCTGAACAGATATCTCAAAGGATACAGATACAGCAGAACAGGGGCAGACGACCTAACCAGGTGCTGGTCAAACTTCTAAAGAGCCTTCAGGAGGAGTAAGAAAACCGATTATTCCCCCCACACATCGGCCTTTATGTTCTTCTTGTCCACGCCGAGCGAAATCAGCGCAGCCTCGATCGCCTTGGTGAATTTTAGCGGGCCGCAGACATAGCATGTCCTCTCGGTAGGGTCGCTTACGTATTTTTGTATCATCGCGGCATCGATGTGGCCCTTCTCGCCCTGCCAGGCCCTGTCGGCATCCGTCTCCTGGCGTGTGACAGTCACGACATACTTGAAATTGAGCGTGCTTTGGTAGCCATCGAGCTCGCCCTTCCTTATTATCTCATCGGGGTGCCTTGTGCTGTAGATCAGCTTTACATCGGTGTCGTATTTCTTCTCCTCAATCATTCGCAGCATCGATAGGAACGGTGCGACTCCCGTTCCGCCGGCTACGAACAAGACCTTCTTGTTCTCTGTGGCCGTGTACTTGAACTGGCCATGCGGCCCGCTCACGTAGTACAAGTCGCCAACCTTTGCATAGTCGAGCTTGGATGTGAACCTTCCGTGTATCATGCTTATTGCGAACTCCAGGTACTTGTCATCGGGCCTAGACGCAATCGAGAACGCCCTGCCGATCTCCTCGCCTGTCTGCGGGTTCTTGTAGTAGAGCATTATGAACATTCCGGGATCGAAGCTCAGGGTGCTCCCGTCCTGCGCCGTATACCTAAAGATGTTCACGTCGGGCGTCTCCTTTATTATCTCGCTTATAACGTAGGGCTTCTTGGTTATCATTATCTCACAAATCATTTTGCAAGGAAATTATATAAAAGCCGTTCAGCCCTGCCCTATGCTGTCGACTACCTTCTCGAATTTCTCCACGGCCTTTATCAGCTCCTTGAGCTTTGGGTTTATGCTATAGCCCAGCCCGTATCCGCGCTCTGTGCGTATGTGCGTCGGCTGCAGCGCATTGAGCTGCATCGAGAGGTCGCGCAGCGTTATTATCAGCGTCTTTCTTGTGAATTTCTTGCCCAGCATCTGGTATAATTCGCGCGTCGTGCGGGGCGACTTCTCCATCAGTATCCTAAGGACGGCATAATTCGGCCTGCTGAGGAGCTTTCTTACTCTCCAGATTTCGTCCTTTTCCTTCTCACGCCCAGCCATGATTATACATGACTAATTAAGTTATATAAAGATATATTTGCTTTAGAGCGCTTCACAAAAGTTCCAACGCAGCACTTTTTTTAGGAAGGTATAA
>JAGWHG010000028.1 GCA_028866975.1 Microcaldota archaeon
GAATGTGCTCTTCAGCGAGTGCAGCGCCACCACAGAATCTGATATGTTCCATCCAGCAAGCCCGGCAGCGTTTATGACAAATGGGTCATCGGATATTCCCGTGTTGTTGATCACAATCCTAAGGTTCTGCGGCTGGCCGGTTCCTATGTTGAACTGGGTAGGTGTAACATTGAGCGTAAAGACGTTGGTCGATACGTTCACCAGCGCAGTGAATGTCAAGTTTCCTAGCCTTGAGTAGTTCTGTATGTTGACTGCGCGCAGCGTAAGTCGATATGTTCCATTTGTGGCATAAGGCGGGGTTGTAATCTTTAGCAGCATCGGGTTTTCGTAAAGCGGGGAGTTCTGCGCTATCCAGCCCTGCGGCATATTCACCGCCTCGAACGTGTTCCAGCCAAGGTTGACCAGCCTTCCGCCGCTTGCATTGGTGGTTGTCGCAGAGGCGATTACCGAGAAGCTCTCTCCTGGCCCCACCTTTCCAAGGAACACGCTTCCGCCGTCGTATATCGTGCCGTTCACCGGGCTCTGCACCTGCAGGTACGTCGTTGCGCCGGCTATGGAAATTATCGCATAAATCGCAATCATGCCAAGGAAAAGTCTGCTTGCCCTCATTTTACCATCGCTATGCATGGATGTTTAAAAGTTAAAAGATTGTCGGTCAGGCCATGGCCATCTTTGCCAGCAGCCAGTTGACATCCTTGACAAGCTTTGGGTAGCTATCCGCATTTGATATTATGAAGTCGGCGTGATCAACAAGCGCGCCCACGCCCTCAAGCTTCTTTCCGTTGCCCGAGTAGCCCAAAAGCTCCTGCCTCTCACGCTCCTCGAACTTCTTGAAATCGCGAGTGTCCCTGTTCGAGCCCCTATCTGCAAGCCGCTTGTACCGCATCATCCTGGGCGCTATCACTCCGATTACGCGTATCGCATGCAGGTTCTTTTTTATGTACTGCATCTCCTGCACGCTCCTTATCCCGACAATTGCTATCTTGCTCTTCTTGGGCAGCTTTCGTATCGTGCGCATCGCATATCTCGCAACTATCTGCTTGCCGTACTTCCTCCTTATCTTAATAGAATACTCGCGTATGCTGTCAGGCGTGATTGCAATGTGTTTCTTTGCCATGGCGTCGACAACCCCGTCGCGCATCTCGACAAGCCTATACCCCTTCCTCTTGAGGATGCGTGCGACAGTAGTCTTTCCGGAACCAGGAAGTCCAGTAACGCAGAGTATCATCAAAACACTACAGGATTCTACTGCCAACTTTTATATCTCTATCAGGAACAAGCACCGCAACTGCGTTCTCGTCCTCTGCAGCAAGTATCATGCCGTGCGACTGCACGCCCGCAATCTCCTTTGGCTCGAGGTTTGCAAGGCAGATGATGTGCTTGCCCATCAGCTCGCCTTCAGAATATGCGTCGCGTATCCCTGCGACAACCATGCGCTGGCCTATCTCGGGCCCTAGGTCCAATGTCAGCTTGTACATCGGCTTGCGCGCCTTCTCGTGCACCTCGACCCCCACGATTTTTGCAACGCGGATGTCTAGTTCTCTAAATGAATCTATGCTGACCAGTCAATCACAATGACTAAATATGCTACAAGCTAATTTTTATTTGTAATCATATGCGAACATTCATCTCAATAGACCTTCCAGAGCAAGTCCGCGATTCGATAGCGCAGGTTTCGCGCGAATTCACAGGCGATGGAGTCATATTGGTGGACAAGTCTGTCATGCACCTCTCGCTGCACTTCCTAGGAGATCTGGACAACGACCAGATAGAAGTAGTGAAGGAATCGATGAATGGGATAAAGGCAAAGAGCTTCGAAGTAGGGATCAGGGGCCTGGATTTCTTCAATCCCTCATTTCTCAAGGTGATATTCGCAAGGGTGACGGACGGCGCAGCCGAATGCACCGACATATACAACCAGATCAGCGACTCTCTGGTGTCCAAAGGCATACCGATGGAGGAAAGGGAATACACGCCCCACGTGACGATCGCAAGGGTGAAGAGAGTCCGAAATCCTCGGGCGATAGTCTCGCAAATACGCAGCCACAGCGACACGGACTTCGGAAAGTTCACTGCCTCTTCTGTAAAACTGAAATACAGCGAGTTGACGCCGGAGGGCCCGATATACACGGACCTATACGAACTTAAGTTTTGATGCGCCGGATTTGAAAGCGTCTGCAGTTACGTCATTTGCGGTCTCGCTCGCCTTGTAAACCCTGTCAAGCAGCAACACATCGTAGCTGGCGCCAGTCTTTAAGTCGATTGCAATGTGCCTCTTCGAAGTACCGAAAAGGTCTACCTCGATAATCCCGGCCCTGCATATTTTTCTGATCTGTTCCACGGATTTGATCAGCGGCGCATCCCCATTTTGCATCCCCATGATCCTTACTTCGAGGTTTGGCCGCTTGAATTTCTTAATCAAAGATTCTATTTTTGAAATCTCCGCCCTCTCGAAATTAGCAGAGTTCCTGATTGCGACTGCGGAATTGGAGTTTACATCATAGATTGTTGTCAGGAGGCCAAAAGTGATGTCTTTTGCGACGATGTATCTAAAGTCCGGCTCTTTGAATGATTTGAACGTTGCGCACGACTCCCCAAGCTCCGTCGACCGCTCCTTGATCATCGAGAGCGATGTGTGGGGCCTGTTTGCCGCTATGACCGATGTTTTTGTGCTGAAGATGAGCCTTGTGGTGCCGAAGGTTTTGTCTGCAATTATCCTGTCATTGAGCGCATCCCAGAAGTCCATGAGATCAGTTTATAATACTACAATAAGAGTATAAAGCTAAAAAATGAGACAATGTTCGGCGAGCACAAAACTTTTTATAGGGTTGTTGCCGAGTTCTTGGTCGGACTGGTAGTTTCGTACATCATCGCAGACTTCGTGTCCTTCATACTTCTCGGCCTCCAGGCGGCGCTCTTTGCCATAATCGGCGAGATAATACTTACTATGGTAATGGTTTATTTCCTGCCCTTTGTCGGGATCGGTTTCATCCTCGGCACACTTTATGGCCTATACAGCTTCCTCACGAACGGCACCATCAGCCTGCTGCAGTTCGTGATCTTCGCAGTTGCGGTCTTGATAGTCTTCGCAATAAGGTTGATAGATCCGTTCAAGGATCTGAAGTGAATGCGCCGCTGCGGCTGCAGCATACCTATTTATAGATTTAGAGAAATAGACTAGAGTTATTTGCGGTGTTATACTTGGGAAGCATTCCTAGAAAGTGGAAGAAAAAGGGAAGAATGCGCTGGAAGTGGGTCAAGAAGCGCAGAAAGAGGATCAAGAGAGCGCAGAAGAGAAGGGTAGGCGAACTCTGATCAGTCACTACCTTACCTTCCGGTTCACTATATTAGATTTTGGGAGTCCTAGTCACTGGACTGTAAAGTTCTGCGAGAACGAAGTATAATTCTGCGCAGCGTATGAAGAGTTGGCCCACCAAGTCAATACGAAGTTGACGGTTATTTTGCCCGGTTTTGTTGCAGTGTAGCTAAAGCCAGAGCCGCAGTTGGGCGCAGAAACGCCAGCTATTCCAAGAGGGTCCACCCTCGCAGGGCTCGTCGAGCACAGGCATCTTATTGCAGGCGCAAACAGTGCCGAGCTTGCAGGACTCACGGAGAAGTTTAGCGAAGAGCCGCATACGCTGGTGTAATATATCGGCACAGTGCCGGCATTGCGGAATGTGACGTTGAAATGCAGTTGGCTGCCAACCGTAAGGTTGGCGGGAGACACCGATATGATCTGTATGTGCGGCGTCCCTGGAAACGCCGTTGTGGTTATATTCGTTGGCACCGGAGAGTATTGCTGGATTGCGAAAACAAGGTAAAGCGCATACAGCACCAGCAGCGCCGCCAAAACATAAATTGCAACATTCATATTATTCATGCGACCGTCCTTGTCTGGTATCTGCCTCTCTTCTCAATCTCTGACAACCTCTTTAAAACCTCCTTGGCCACTGCGCCTTTTGACGTATAACCTTTTATGAAGCGCTTGTACGAAGCTGCATCTACCGACCTTTTCATTAGCAGGACGTCAGTCGCTTTGTCCTCGACGCTTCGCGTGAATTCTGCAAGCCCGAAATCTATTACATAGTAATCTTTTCCAGACTTCATTATGTTTGCGGGGGTGAAATCCCCATGTACCACATCACCATTATGTATCATGCCCAACTGCTCGCCTATTTTTGAGAAGTTTGCCCTGCCGGAATATTTCGAGAGCATCTTTCCCTTCACTGCGCTAATGTAAAGAGTGAATCTGCCAACGCCTAGAAGCTTTGGCGAGTTTACCCCAAGCTTTCCAAGCGCGCTAAGGACCTTTGCCTCCCTTCTTGTCCTCGTTTCCCTCAGTTCCGTGTCAAGCTGCCCTATTCTGTAGCGCTTTGCCTGCCTCTCCTTGATTATTACTTGCATCCCAAGAACTTTCGCCTCGAAGATTTTCGCTTCCGCACCCTCGTCAATGAGCCTCAAACAACCACCGCCCGATCTATTCGGTATCTTTGCTCTATTGTGCACTTTGCAAGAGGGGTCCCCAGGCCCTTCACCAACATCCGCTCCGCAACATAAGCTATCATCGCCCCGTTGTCTGCGTTGAACTCGTTTGCAGCGCATCCGAATCTTGCCCCATGGCTCTTTGCCATGATCCCAAGCATCTCCTGCAGCCGTGTGCTTTGCGCAACGCCTCCGCACACGCACAGCTCATCGCTGCCTGTGAGCAAAAGCGCCCGCTCTGTCGCCTCGCAGAGCATTGCGAAAGCAGTTTCCTGAATAGAATAGCACAGGTCCTCAACCTTTGCCCCGCCCTTAAGTTTTATAGCGCTGGTCAGAAGGCCCGTAAATGCAAAGTCCATTCCCTTCACCGTGTAAGGCAGCTTGATGTATCTGCCCTGCTGCGCATACTTTGCCACTGTGGACCCCCAGGCAGGGTTCAATCCTATCTCGCGCGCAAAACTGTCTATCATATTGCCTACCCCCATGTCAAATGTCTCCCCAAGCACCTTGTAAGTGCTGCCGGCGAGCCTAAGTATCTGCGAGTTGCCTCCGCTAACGTACAAAACAAGCGGGTCTTGCATCTTTGTCATCGCTTTCGTTATTGCTATGTGCGCAGCCCCGTGGTTCACCTGCGCAATATTGCATCCGAGCCTGTTTGCAATCGCCTTTGCAGTTATCTCGCCTACCTGCAGGCACGGGCCCATTCCGGGCCCCTTAGTGTATCCTATCCCTTCAATATCGCCGATTTTCAAGCCTGCCTTCGAGAGCGCGCGAGATATCACATCAGCGGCGTTGGCAATATGGGTCTCGGCAACTTTCGAGGGCACAAGCCCCTTGTCTGTTATCTTGTACATCGACTTTTCATTAGCAAGTATCCTGCCCCTCTCCACTATCCCGACGCCAAACGTGTGGGCGCTGCTCTCTATTCCCAAAACCAGCATTAGACGAACCCCATCAAATACACTATAAACTAGAAATAAAATAATTAATAGGTTCACGTGCCGATAGACGAGCTCGATAGTGAGAAGGTGCACGCCATGCGCAGCGCGATAAGGCAGTCGAGGGATGCCGACCCGCAAAAGAGGATTGAGGCAACATCGAATCAGAACCTTCCCACGGAGTTTCTAAAATCCATGCTCTACGACCAGGTTCGGGAAGTTAAGGAAGCGGCAAAATCAGCACTCGAGGAAAGAAAGCAGGTCGCGAAAACAAATCATTGATCTAGCCCAAGCGCAGTGCAAGCCCTGCTCAAAGGAAGCTTTAAATAGATTAAGAGGCATAATCCCTCTGTAAGAGCTGGCCTTTTAGCCTCTTTTTGATGGTTTTCATGAAGGTTAATTTTATCGAGAATACTCCATCTGCCGTTAAGTTCAAGCTCAGCGGCGTCACTACGACGTTTGCGAATTCCGTCAGAAGGGCGGTCCTCAACAGCGTGCCGACATTTGCAGTCGACAAGGTCACTTTCTACGAGAACACGACCTCGATGTTCGACGAGTACATCTCGCACAGAATCGGCCTCGTTCCGCTGACAACACCGGAAGGGTATGACGAGAAGGACGAGATACTATTCAACCTCGAGGCAGAGGGGCCAAAGACGATATATTCGAGGGATCTTAAGGAGACCGACAAGAAAGTCAAGGTCGCAAACGAAAACATACCGATAATGAAGCTTGCCGAAGGACAGAGGCTCAGGGTTGACTGCAAAGCCGTGCTTGGGACATCGATGAAGAATTCCAAGTTCCAGCCCTGCTTTGTAACATACACATCGAACGACGACGAGAGCGAGTTCGAGTTTTATATTGAGACGTTTGGCCAGATGCCAGCCAAGGAAATATTAAATAGGGCATTGGACATAATAGATGAAGGACTGAAGGCAACCCACAAGGAGCTTAAGTAGTCTTGTGCAGGGGTGGCAGAGCTTGGTCAAATGCGCTAGCTTGAGGGGTTAGTAGCTTTAGTGCTTGCTAGGGTTCAAATCCCTACCCCTGCATATAATGTGATCAACATGAACAGAATAGTCGAAAAGGATTCGATAAACGCCTGGGTAGAGGCAATATCCACTGTCAAGGCCGACGCAAAGAACGCAGGCCTTTGGAAGAGGGTCGGAAAGATGGTGCTTTTGCCAAAGAGGGCAAGGGTATCGGTTAATCTCAGCAAGCTCCAAAGAGTGGCAAAGGACGGCGACTTCATTGTCGTTCCGGGCAAGGTGCTCAGCTTTGGCAGTGTCAGCAGAAAGTTCAAGATTGCGGCGGTAGGATACTCTGAGGTCGCAGCGCACAAGCTAAAGGCTGTCGGCTGCGAGATGGTAACGATAGAAAAGATGACAAAGGAGGCAAACCCTAGGATCGTGGTGTGATATTGATGGAAGCAAAGCAGGTAGTTGTTGACGGAAAGGACAAGGTTCTCGGCAGGTTCGCAAGCCAGGTGGCAAAGATGCTGCTCAACGGAGAGAGCGTAGCCGTGACAAACGCAGAGCACCTCTTCATAAGCGGGCATCAGCGCGACATAGTCGCAAGCTACAAGCACAAGCTCGACTTGAAGGACAAGGCAAACCCTGAGCACTCTCCATACTACTCAAGGCGCGCAGACATGTTCGTAAAGAGGATAATCAGGGGCATGCTCCCCTATAAGATGCCGAAGGGCAAGGCCGCATTCAAGCGATTGAAGGTATACATCGGAACGCCAGATGAGCTCAAGGGCGCAAAGGTCCATTCGATAGAGACAAAGCACAGAAGGCAGGTCTTCGAGGGCACGATATACATAAAAGATCTCGTTGAGAAACTAGGATATGTAAGATGATCATATGGCAGAAGCACAACCTCCAAAGTCAGACGCGCTAGAAAATCTCAACAAGGAGATCAGCGCGCTAGTCCAGGTCAAGGAGGAGAAGAAGGCGGCTCCGAAGGCAAGGAGAAGGACAGCGCCAAAGCAGAAGACCATAGTCGTCAAGGCAAGGAGAAAGTCCGCAATCGCAAGGGCAAGGATAACTAAGGGAAACGGAAGGATAACGATCAACAACATAAACGCAAACCTCTTCAAGCCAAGGGTTGTCAGGGAACTTATACTCGAGCCGGTCAATTTCTCGCCGCTCACAAAGGAAGTCGCAGGCTCTTCCGACATAAAGATAAACGTCCGCGGAGGAGGTGCATCCGGCCAGGCGCAGGCGAGCAGGAGCGCGATCGCAAAGGCGATATCTGCAGCATCGACATCTGATGTTATAAAGAACGCTTACATGAAATATGACAGGACGATGCTGGTCGACGACGTAAGGCAGGTCGAGCCTAAGAAGTTCTTGGGCACGAAGGCAAGGGCCAGGTTCCAGAAGTCCTACAGATAATATGGTGATAATATGATGATTCCAATAAGATGTTTCTCCTGCGGACAGGTCATTGCTGACAAGTGGGAGGAATACGACA
>JAGWHG010000029.1 GCA_028866975.1 Microcaldota archaeon
AAACAACCGATGATGAGATTGCAAAGGCGGCAAACCTCACAGTAGGCACAGTGCGCCATGGCGCCAGAAAGCTGTTCGGAAGCACAAACCTTCCAAAAATAGACCGCACAGGCGTTTTTGTGCAAAAGCTCGCAGACAAGCTAAAGCCATCCCCCACAATCATATCAAGAATCCAAGAGCTCGCAAGTTTCTCAAGCAAGAAAGACGAGCTCTATACGCTATCGGACGCATCGCTGGTTCTCGGCACCGCATACATAGCCTACCTTGAGATCGGAAACAAGATGAGCCAAAAGGCCCTCTGCCAGGCATTAGATATGGACAGAAGCGTAGCACGAATATCTGCAAAGAGGATAAAGGCTGCGCTAAACCTTAAAGTTGAATTCATAGGCGGCGGCAGAGCGCCAGTCGACACCCGCGATCCAAAGCTGCACCTCGCCGACATTGTAGAAAAAATAAAGCCCTCCCAACAGCTGATTAACCGCGCGGCAGAGATCCTAGGCGAGGCGGAACAAAAGGTTACTGCCAAATTTTACAACAAGACGCTTGCAGGCGGAGTGCTATATGCCGCAGCCTTAGAAACGCACGATGCCATAACAGCGAAGGCGATAAGCCAAGCAGCAGGTGTCTCATCCGCCCCTTTGGGCCATGCAACAAAACAGATAATAAAAGATCTTGGGCTCACAATCACCAAAGCGCAGACAAAGGACGAAATACGCGCAGAGAAGACAAAGCAGTTCTTCCAAAAACTCACATCCTCACTGGGAATGCCAAAAAAGACGATCGAAACCGCCAGCGAAATATTTGAAAGGGCGATAGACAGCAAATATCAGCTGGGGAGACAGACAAATGAGATAATATGCACTGTCGTTTACGCTGCATGCAGGCTTGACGGGCTTTTCAACAGGCTTGAGGACATCATCTCCAAAGGCGAAGAGCTGCAAAAGAAGGCTATGAGCATTAAGGAGGTCAGCGGATACTACAGGGAGCTTATCTTCACATTCGACCTAAAAATGCCCGTTCCCGACATGGAGGCTGGGCTTTCGCAGATGGCACAGAAGGTAGGGGTTTCAGACCAGACAAAGACCGCAGCGCTCAAGATGCTAAGGAGGGTAAAGAACAACGTTTCAGGGGTGAATCCCTATGTCCTGTCCGCAGCACTTCTCTATAAGGCGGCACGCGCCACCGGAGAGAAGAAGGTCGCCACAGATATAGCCGATGCAATCGGCATCACGCCCGTATCGATAAGGAATGTTCTAAAGAAGAATTTGAGCGGGGCGAACTAGCGCAGCGATCCGCCCGCGTTAGCACAGTAGCTATTTAAACTGTCAGGTGGCAAGTTTTGATTTGCCAAGTAAACCGGCATATGGCCGGCAATGTAAAAAGGCTCGCAACAGCCGTGGTGGAAAAGATGGCGCAAGATCTCATAGAAGCAAGGAGGAAGGACGATTGCTGTCCTAACTGCAGCTCCGGCAGGCTGCTTGAGGATAAGGACAGCGGCGAGATCCATTGCAGGAAGTGCGGCTATGTATCCCCGGAGAAGATAGAAGTGCACGAGGATTTTGACGACGAGAAGCATGAAAGGACCAAGGGCACAGGGCTCAAATACGCATACGGCAGCTCGTCGATAATAGATAGGGCCGACACAGATTTTGCAGGCAGGCCGCTAAAGGGAGCGATGAAGAGCACCCTTGGCAGGATACGTCTCTTGGACACGAGATCGGACATGAACAGCGGCAAGCACAGGAGCCTGGGAAGGGCGGTTCCGCTGATAACAGAGTGGGCAAAGACGATGGGCATGCCAGAGAGCGCGATAATCGAGGCTACGAGAATATACACCAAGACCGTATCTGCCAGGCTGACAAGGGGCAGGAACCTCAAGTCGATCTCGGCCGCATCACTTAAGATAGCATGCAAGTTCTATGGCATACCGCGCAGCGACCAAAAGATCGCGCAAGTGAGCGGCGTGAAGTTCAAGGAGCTGACACGCGCTTACATAACATTGGTGCGGTTCCTCAAAGAAGCAGAACATGCAGGCAACACGGTAACGGATCCGGCCAATTTCCTCTCTTCCATAGCAAGCAAGATAAATCTGCCCGAAAAGACGGCCAGGCGCGCAGCAGAGATGATAGAGATGTCAAATAAGACCGACTTCTCCGGAGGAAAGAAGCGCGAGGTCATAGCGGGAACCGCAATATACATAGCAAGCATGATCGACCGCACAGATCACACGCAGCGCACGATTGCAATGGCTGCGGACATAACAGAGGTAAGCATAAGGAACAATTATCCAAAGATGCTCAACCACTTCGGCCTGCACGCCTGGAGAAGCTCTGCAGAGATTGGGGCATATCTGGATCGAAAGAGGCACGAGCTTGGCATGGTGCACATCCAAAATGAGTTGCAACGTGAAATTCGAGGCGAAAGCAAAGAAACAAACGCCCCAATCAAGCTTATAAAGAGCAAAACAAAAGTTTAGTCGGAAGGTGTATCCGTGGCACTAAAGGTCACCGAGCTCAGGCACAACGGCAAGGCGCATGCAATCAACTCGGAGTGCAACCCATGCCCGAAGGACAGGAACGGAGTGCATTCCCCGGTGCTTGACACGACCAACGGCGAGCTGGTATGCACAAAATGCTCGCAGGTCGTGGAAAGAATACAGACATCAGATTCATTGGAAAACTGGGAGAAGTCAAACATTTTGAAAGCAGAAAAGAGGGGCATAACCCACAACCAGTCGGTCATCGGTTTTAAGGACGGGAGCGGCTCGCATCTGAGCTCTGATGCAAAGAAGCTGGCAGACAGGCTCAAAACATGGGACATTAGGACTACGCTGCACGGGTTTAAGAGCAGGGAAAGTTACAAACTTGCGATGCTCACTTTAGGGTCTCTCTCAGACAAGCTCGCGCTCGGAGATGCTGCGATCGGGAGGGCTATAGAGATAATTGATTCTGCATTCAAACATAAGCTCACAATGAAATCAATGATAAGCTACATAGCCGCTGCATCACTGCATATTGCATCTAGGGAGGAGGGCATGCCAAAGAGCCTTACACTGATATCTAAGATCGGCGATATGAAGAGGAAGAGGCTTGCGAAGGCTGTGAGAATGCTAGACAAAGAGCTAAATTTGAAGTACAACGGCGTTGATGTGGAGAGGATAATTGCACGAGTAGCAAACAACACGGGCTTCAGCGAGGCGCAAAAGGCCGAGGCAATAGGGCATGCGAATCTATTCAAGGAGATAGTGGGCACAATCGGCAATCCCTATACATTTGCAGGCAGTGTGCTCTATTACACGCTCCTAAGATCAAAGCTGCACACACAGGAGATAAAACAGACCGCAATAGCCCAAGAGGCAGGGGTAACTGCTGTAGCAATAAGAAACGGCTTCCACAAGATAGACGATGTGCTCAGCGAGCACGCAAAGTCGAAGGATTAGCTGGCAGCGTACTGCAGCATCTCGCGGACCTTTGCAATCCCTATCGCATAGATGAACTTGCCAAGCTTAGGGCCGCTGTCCTTTCCTATAAGCGCGCGGTATATCGCCTTAAAGAGCTCCTCAGAACCGATGCCCTTAGACTTTGCGAAATCGTAAATTAGGTTGTGCACGTCTATGTCCTTCATGCCGTCCTCAAGCCGCGCGGCAAAGCCCGCGACATGATCGTTAAGCTCTGTTATCTTGGTTTTTTGGATTGTGAAGTTGTATCTCTCCGGCTCGAGCCTCTGCCTAACCCACTCCTCTATGTATGGCGCAAGGTAGCCTACGCCCTGCTCATCGCCGACGACCTGCGCCACCCTGTCCCATTCCCGATAAATCTGGTAGTAGAGCAGCACATCGACGAACGGCGCGCTCCACCCAAGCTTCTTTACAGCAGACCTAAACGCTAAGAAATTCTTGACGTCGTTCCTCTTCTCCAGATTTTCGATCTGTGACGCGCCTAGCTTTTCGAGCTCGCCGTATACCAACATGAGCGAATCCCCCCTTGTCAGCATGTCCTTGTTCTGCTCTAGGTCCGGCTTTGCCAAGAGGTATTTTATCACCTCTGGCGGTTCTATCTTTAGAAGGTCCCTTGCAGTGGCCCCGATTCCCTGCGATTTCGAGAGCTTCTTGCCATCGAAAAGTATGAATCCCCACTTGTATCCGATCGGAGGCTCCCTGCCTAAAATCTCTTTGTGGACCGCAACAGCGGTATCGACGCTGCCTCCGCGTGTGAAGTGGTCGACTCCTGCGCCCTCAGCAGAGGATTGGAATACTGCCTGCCAAGTCGGCCAGTGCAGCCTCCATGTGAGCTTGTACTTGTGGTCCGATATCTTGGCCCTGCCCTTATGGCCGCAGCCCTTGGTGTACCTGACATCCTTGTCGCACGCGTACTCGTACTCGTCCTCGCCGTGTTTGGTGACCCTGGTAGTTGCAATCTTGCCGCACTGCGCGCATATCGGCATTATCGGGCTCCAATCCGCCATGCGCTCTATCGGACGCAGAGAGGACCTCGCAACAACCTCTTTTGTCCTAGCTTCCTCTTTTAGGAACAGTTTTGCATAGCTGTCCATCTTTCCGCTGCTGTAAAGCTCGCTAGACCTTGTGACATCAAAATTCAGCCCGAGCATCCGCGCCACGCCCAGCATCTCTGCAAGGTAGTGCTCGCCGTAAGATTCGTGGCACCTGAGCGGATCTAAGACATTCATCAGCGGCTTTCCAAGGTCCTTTGCAAGCTCTTTTTCGTATGCCTTCAGTTCGAATGGCACGCCATCGAATGCGTCCATAATGTCGGAAACAAAATTGAATGCTGCCTTATGCCCCCGCTCGCCTAGGCCCGATGTTATTAGCGAAGGATAGAGTATCTCGCAAACTGTGCCGATGTGCGTAGGCCCGCTGGGCGTAAGCCCGCCTGTTATGATGTAAGGCGCCTTCTTCTCGCCCTCTATCCTCTCAACGAGGATGTCGAGCCAGGACTTGTCCTTAAGTTCCTCTTTACTCCTTGTCGATTTCATCTATGAAGCCACCGTTGTCCATCATGCGCATGAGCGTCCTTTTCACCCTTGCCAATCTGCCTCCCCTCAGAGCGGGCTTGAAGTCGTAGGTCTTTAGGCTCTGTATGTCTGAGCCGTTGACCATGTGCCAGAATTCCAATGTGTCCTTTACTTCCAGCTTTCCTTTCAGCGCCTCTATCGCCTGCTTCGTAGCCTTGCTCTCAGACTCTTTCTTTAGGGTAAGTCCTCGCATCATTTTCACACCACAAGCATAATGGGTCTGGGGGGATTTGAACCCCCGACTTGGAGGTTAAAAGCCTCTCACTCTGGCCAAGCTGAGTTACAGACCCGACTTTATAATGTGCTGGAATGTATTTATACCAATTAGCGTGGTTTGTTCGGCAAAATCCCGGCATGTCGTAGCGTGCACGAACGTTTTTATACTGCGCTGTGATATACATTTGGCGAGAATATGACAGAAGCATATTGTGTTAAGTGCAAGGAGAAGAGGCAGATGAAGGACGCAAAGCAGGTCACAATGAAGAACGGCAAGAGTGCAATGACCGGCTCATGCCCAGTCTGCGGCACAAAGATGTTTAGGATCGGAGGCAAGTAGCAGTAAGCTACTTGGCGTTTCCTTACAATAAGTTAGTTGTGCTGAAGGGCAGAGAGTTCAATTTTGTTCTTTGCCTCTTGGCTTATTTTTATATCAAACTCCTTCTCTAGCAGGCCCAAGATGAATTTCGGGTCCTGTGTCTTTATGTTGGCACTAATGTCATTGAGCGCATTTATGCTGCCTTGAACAATCTTTGCGTCTATCATGTGCTTTGGATCTTTTGGGAGGTAAGACCAGACATTGACCGGGTGATCCCACATCGCCCTATGATAATCGTTCCAGTAGTAATACTTTGACGGATATTTTATCTCGCTCCCTGCATCATGAAGAAGCCCAGCTTTCTCGAGCGCATCCAACTTTTCTTGAGCTGTCTTTTTCATGGCGTAGAATTTCGCCTTGCTCTCTATTAGCCTCTTTATAATTTCTATTTCGAACTTTCCAGAGTTGAGCTGGAGCTTAACTGCACGGCCATATTCCCAAACTGCAGCGTTATCCTCCGAGGTCGCCGATGTACTTGAGCGTATCAGTGCTTCCCGGCTTGTTGGGCGAGCCGGACACTATGATGTACTTGCCTATCTTGTTGCGCTTTGCAACATCGGAGACAAGCCTGAGCATCTCATCCATGCTCCTGTAGCGTCTCATCGGCATGCACCTTATGCCGTAGTATATGCCCAGTTTCCTCCTTACCTGCTCATCCATCGCAAGTGCGATAGTCTCGCTCCTCGGCCGCAGGCCAGCCACGAGCCTAGCTGTCATGCCGCCCTTGGTTGGTATGAATATGCAATCGGTCTTATACGAGTCTGCCATGTCAGCTGCCGCCTTGGCAATCCCGGCACTAAGAGTCTTGACCTTTCCCTGCCTCTCAACCGGGCGAGCTATCATCAAATCCTCAGCAACCCTAACAGCCCTCACAAGAAAGTTGACCGCAGCCTCGGGATACTTGCCTATTATCGTCTCATCGCTTAGCATTAGGCAGTCAACCCCTTCTGTCACTGCGCCTGCAATGTCACTCACCTCTGCCCTTGTCGGCGTCGGGCTGTTTATCATGCTTGTTAGCAGCTGCGTGGCCACAATTACTGGCCTGTTTGCCTCCTTTGCAGCCGCAATTATTCTGCGCTGCACGTCAGGTATGTGCTCTAGGCTGACCTGTTCAGCCAGATCCCCTCTTGCAACCATCACCACATCAGCAGCATTAGCTATTGAGTCGATATCATTCACCGCCTCGCGCCTCTCAATCTTTGCTATTATCGCCATATCGCCACAGGCTTTGCGAAGCTTCTTGATATCCCCTGCAGATTCAACGAATGAGATCCCGACGAAATCAAATCCCTGCTTAGCTGCGAACCTGGCAAGCTCAATGTCCTCCTTTGTCGGGGCATTCAGGCTCATTCGCATTCCAAGCAGCGTAACGCCCTTCCGGCTTGAAATTACCCCTTCTTCAAGTGCGCTTGCAATTACCGTTCTGCCGACTATCTTCTTTACATGCAGACGAGCAACGCCGTCGCCAATCTCAATCACCGCCCCCTTCTTTGCATCCTTGTGCAGCATCTTATAAGATACCGCAATGACTCCCTTGCCACGCCTGTCTGAGAATTTTATGATGTCACCTTTCCTGAGATGGATTGGGGTATCTAATCTTTCAACCCTAACCTTTGGCCCGGGCAGGTCTGCAAAGAGCGCAACCTCCTTGCCGATTTCCCTAGCAATTTTCCTGACCTTGCTTGCCGCATCGAGCCAGAACTTCTTGTCAGCGTGCGAGAAGTTGATCCTTATTATGTCTGCATGCCCGAGCACGTGCCTAAGGACGAGCTCGTTGCTTATGCTAGGGCCGTACGTCACAATCAACTTTGTCTTTACCGTCCTATCGCCTCTTTGAAGCAGAGCGCTCTCAACAGAATGCTGTCGATAGCCGACTCCCTAGAAGATATCTATCAACATGGTTTGTTACCAATTGATATTAAGTATATTCTTTTTATGTCTATTAGACATGCAAGGGTTTAATTAATAAGACCTATATGATAAAACATGCGAAGTGGGAGGTGTTATGAAACAAAATATAACAAATGAGGATACTAAGGGATTTTTAGCGTCATTTGATAGCAACCAGAAAAACTTTCTTGCGTTGAATGCGGTGACGGAGAACGGCATCGCGGCTGTGGCATTGAGCCACAAGGAAGTCGACAGAATCAACTTCACGTTTAGTAATCTCATAGAGTCGCCGGATGCCACCAACCAGGAGAATTCGGGCCGTTGTTGGTTAT